>CBIHLW010000535.1:0-2133 GCA_966210755.1 uncultured bacterium | reverse complement strand
CCACTACAGTTGGAGATATTATGTCCATCGAATTCCCGAAACTGTCTCCACGGGATACGGTGGAATTTTGCATGCAGCAATTATCTGAAAAGAATATCAGGTACCTCCCTGTTTTTGATGAAGACGGATTATGTGGGATCATTTCTATTAATGATGTAGTAAAGGAAACCATACAATCGCAGGAAGAAACCATTAGCTCCCTGAAGGATTATTTGCACATGTAGGGAAGCTCCACCCCACTCCAGCCTCAAACTGATTGACCAGATCCTTCATTTGGCAGCTACATCGGTTGATGAATATAGCGTGTATAGTGATTGAGAACTATATGTGGAGAGAACAGCCTGCAGCCATTCCCTCCGTTGTTTTAAACTACAAAATTCCATCCGTTCGTTTCCTTTATTTTACCTGTTCTGATTCCTTCAAGTTCTTTTTTCAAACGGAACATAATACTTTGTTCGCTATAAGGTGGCAGTTCAAAAAGTTCATCATCAATGCCAATGGTTGAAATTGGGGCTACCACAGCTGCTGTACCCGCACCAAAAGCTTCAGTAATTTGTTTGTTTTCAAATGCTTTCAGGAGTTCTTTTATGCTAACCTGTCTTTCTTCTGTTTCAATGCCCAGCATGTCTGCTATTTGTAATAATGAATCACGCGTAACTCCATCCAGTATCGAATCGGATAAAGGTGGTGTTACCAGTTTACCGTCAATCACAAACATCAGGTTCATGGTTCCGCTTTCTTCAATGTATTCATGCTCATAAGCATCTGTCCATAATACCTGGTCAAAACCTTCCTCTTTTGCTTTTTGGGTAGGAAAGAAAGCTGCACCATAATTACCGCTGCATTTTGCAAAACCAGTTCCTCCTTTTGCAGCTCTTATGTATTCCCGTTCCACTTTAACGCGGACAGGTTTCTGGTAAAGTGAGGGTACAGGACCTGTAACTATAATGAATTTATATTCTTCAGATACCTTAACGCCCATTCTTGCTTCACTGGCAAATACAAATGGCCGAAGGTATAAGGCTACATCCTGGCCGCCTGGCACCCATTCATTGTCGAGTGCTACCAATTGTAAAAGCGCTGCTGAAAATAATTCATAAGGGATTTGCGGCATGCACATACGTGATAATGAACGGTTGAGCCGCCTGTGGTGCCTGTCCAGCCGGAATATATTTACCCTGCCATCTTCCATCCGGAATGCTTTCATTCCTTCAAATACCGACTGTCCGTAATGCAATGCCAGCGTTGTAGGTGATAATGGAATTTCCTGGAAGGGCGTGATCTCAGGTTCCTGCCATTCGCCATTTTTATAAGTGCAGGTAAACATATGATCGGACACGAATTTTCCAAATTCCGCTTTTTTCCAATTCACTTCGCCCAGTTTGGAATTACTGGTTTTTGTTACGGGGATCTCCAGGATTGTTTCCATAATTTAAATTTTATTGTACAGTTCCTTGATACAACAAATCTCCCCAAAACTTCTACCATAAAACAGATTCAGATTTTTTAATTTTGAGTAGATCAGATTATATGGAAACCGTTATAAAGGAACATAAATACCTGCAGATCGCCGAAGGCATTGAGCAGATGATTCACCATGAAGTTTTGCGCATCGGGGATAAACTGCCTTCAGTTAGGATGCTTTCGGAGGAATATGGGATCAGCATGGGTACTGCATTCCAGGCTTATTATCATCTGGAAGGAAAGGGTTTGATAGAAGCTAGGCCCAAATCGGGCTATTATGTTCGTTTCAATAATAAACGTTTTCCTGCCGGTATTACGCCCACTCAGCCCGAACCCATGGTAAATGAGGTATCCATACAGGAAATGATCAATAACGTTTACCGCAACATCAGTGCGGAGGATCTTATTAATTTTTCGGTTGCCGCCCCGCAGCTGAACCTGCTGCCCGCAGCCAGGATCAATAAATCGGTTGTTCATGCATTGCGATCTTCAAAACACCATTGCCTTAATTATGAACACACACAGGGTAATGAAGAGTTGAGAAAACAGGTAGCAAAACTTTCATTTAACTGGGGTGGCAACATACAGCCTTCCGATATAATCATTACAGCAGGTTGTATGGAATCCCTGGCGCTAAGTTTAAGGGCAGTAACCAACAGAGGTGATGCT
>CBIHLW010000534.1:0-2136 GCA_966210755.1 uncultured bacterium | reverse complement strand
TAAAAAAACAAATTTGGTGATCAGTTTTGAATGGTTTTTTCTTCACTGTCAAATTCCTGATACATTAACCAATAATCTATTTCGATACATATAAAAAATCCCACTTAAAGTGGGATTTTTATAGAACTGTATCCTGATTCGTTAATGAGTAAAATGTTCTTAACTGTGGAACAACGCCAGCCTATTTTACTTCTTCATACTCCGCATCCGTTACATTCTCACCGGTACCACCTGCATTTTGTTGTTGTTGTCCGCCATCAGCGCCGGGTTGTGCTCCCCCATCCTGACTGGCTTTATACAATTCCTCGCTGGCGGCCGTCCAGGCATTATTTAATTCGGTGACGGCAGGATCGATCTGCGCCAGATCCTGGGTCTTATGTACTTCTTTTAATTTATTGAGTGCTGACTCAATCGGTGCTTTTTTATCAGCAGGGATCTTATCGCCATATTCCTTCAATTGTTTTTCTGTCTGAAAAATGAGACTATCGGCCTGGTTGAGTTTTTCAACTTTTTCACGCTCCGCTTTATCAGTTGCTTCATTTGCCTTTGCCTCAGCCTTCATTCTTTCCACTTCTTCTTTACTTAAACCACTTCCTGCTTCTATCCTGATCTTCTGTTCTTTTCCTGTTCCTTTATCTTTTGCAGTTACGTGAAGGATACCATTGGCATCAATATCAAAAATCACTTCTATCTGGGGTACACCTCTTGGAGCCGGTGGAATTCCATCCAGGTTGAATATACCTAGGCTCTTGTTCTGATTGGCCATGGGACGTTCTCCCTGCAATACATGGATCTGAACGCCCGGCTGGTTATCGGAAGCCGTAGAGAAGGTTTCAGATTTCTTTGTAGGGATGGTTGTGTTTGAAGGAATCATGGTTGTCATTACACCGCCATAGGTTTCTATACCAAGGTTCAGGGGTGTAACATCAAGCAACAAAACATCCTTCACTTCTCCGGTCAAAACTGCGCCCTGAATAGCGGCACCAATGGCAACCACTTCATCGGGATTTACACCTTTGTTTGGTTTTTTACCAAAGAATTTTTCTACTATCTCCTGCACTTTGGGAATACGGGTTGATCCACCCACTAATATCACTTCATCAATTTGTGAAGTACTAAGCCCGGCATCTTTCAATGCCTGTTCGCAGGGTTTAAGGCAGCGGGCAAATAAATTATCAGCCAGCTGTTCAAATTTAGCCCTGGAGATCTTTTTCACCAGGTGTTTCGGAACACCATCTATTGCTGTAATGTAGGGAAGGTTGATCTCCGTTTCTGAAGAAGAAGACAATTCAACCTTTGCTTTTTCAGAAGCTTCCTTTAAACGCTGAAGCGCCATTGGATCTTTTCTGAGATCAACATTTTCTTCTTTTTTGAATTCTTCTGCAAGCCAGTCCATGATCACCTTGTCAAAGTCATCACCACCCAGATGGGTATCACCATTAGTAGATTTAACTTCAAACACTCCATCTCCCAATTCAAGCACAGAGATGTCGAATGTACCACCACCCAGGTCAAAAACGGCAATATGATGATCCTTTCCACCTTTGTCGAGGCCGTAGGCCAGCGCTGCTGCGGTTGGTTCGTTCACAATGCGCCGAACATTTAAACCAGCGATCTCACCAGCTTCTTTTGTTGCCTGTCTTTGGGCATCATTAAAATAGGCCGGAACCGTAATTACGGCATCAGTAACCTCCTGTCCCAGGTAATCTTCGGCTGTTTTCTTCATTTTCTGAAGTACCATGGCCGAAATTTCCTGTGGCGTATACAGCCTGCCATCTATATCAATCCGAACCGTATTATTGTCACCTTTAGCTACTTTATAACTCCAGTGACTGATCTCTTCTGTCACTTCATCATAACGGCGGCCCATGAATCTTTTTACACTTGTAATTGTATTTTGAGGATTGGTGATAGCCTGTCTTTTGGCAGGGTCACCCACCTTTCTTTCGCCATTTTTTAAAAAAGCTACTACCGACGGGGTTGTACGGCGGCCTTCATCATTTGCAATTACCACCGGTTCATTGCCTTCCATCACGGCCACACAACTGTTTGTTGTACCAAGGTCAATTCCAATTATTTTTCCCATTGATTTAATAATTTTTAGGCCTGCCTGACGGTAGGCAGGTTCAGTATTGG
>CBIHLW010000533.1:0-2159 GCA_966210755.1 uncultured bacterium | reverse complement strand
GAGATACTTGGATACCGAATGAAAATGCTTTTCTGTAAGGATAAACCCTTCCAAATGTGTTAGAGTCGTTCAATCCTGCTGTTGTATAGTTCACTTCAGGATCGATCGGAACAGAAAGCCTGTCGATAGTAAATAAGTTTTCACCGCTAAAGTAAATCCTCGTTGTCTTTAATTTAATTCTATCGGTGATATCAGCCGGGATCGTATAACCTATATTCAGGTTTTTCAAACGGGTGTAAGCCATGTTCATCAAATATTTTGTTTGTGGCAAAAAGTTTTTTGAATTATTGGCATCTGCAGCACCATTTGCGTTTGTAGGCCTTGGATAGAAAGCATCTGTATTATCCGGAGTCCAGTAATCAAGCTGGTGTTCATACCAACCTTCACCGGCTCTGTATCCGGGAATGAATACCGGACCATTAGCCCACTGCTGGCGGCTACCCACGCCCTGTACAAAAATGTTGATATCAAAACCTTTCCAGTCAGCACCTAATCTTACTCCATATTGATAACGGGGCGTTGTATTACCGATCACTTTCTGATCGCCCGGGTCTGAAACAGTATTGGTTCCGATATCAATTTTACCATCACCATTGAGGTCCTTGTATTTAATATCGCCAGGTCCGAAGAAGAAGGCAGCAGGATTGTTCTCCCACCTTGATTGTGTTGGAATTCCGGCTTTCAATACATATTTACCTCCAACCATTATAAAGTTGCCATTGGCGTCCTTTTCAAAATCATCGGCTGTGAAGAAACGGTCAGTTTCATATCCCCAGATCTCTCCGATAGTGCGTCCCTCGTAATTAGAAGAGATCAGGCCTGTTGAGTTGCTTGCATAATTGGTAAGTCTTTCCCTGAAGTCAGACAATACACCGGTTACATTGAAGATTAATCCATTGTCAAACCTGTGATTCCAGTCGAGCGCAAGTTCCCAACCTTTTGTTTCAAGATCACCAAAGTTTCTTTGAGGTGCGCCAACTCCTAGAGTACTAGGAACTGTTAAGCCTCCTGTGATCATATCGCTGGTAGTACGTTTGTACCAGTCAAACGTAACGCCTAATTTATTTCTGAAAAAACGAGCGTCAACTCCAAAATCAAGCGTTGTAACTGTTTCCCATGTTAGTGTAGGAGAAACCAACGGTGGTGTTCCAACAGTAAGCTGGTTTTGTGAACCTACAAGCCATCCTGAAGATGTTGATCCCATCAATCTTAAGAATTTATTAGATCCAAGTGCCTGGTTTCCGATAGAACCCCAGGATCCTCTTATTTTAAGGAATGACAATACTGAACTAAGAGGCTGCATGAATTCTTCTTCAGTGATCACATACCCTGCTGATGCAGAAGGGAAAAAGCCCCACTGATCCCTTACAGGAAATTGTGACGATCCATCATATCTGCCATTTACTTCAAAAAGGAATTTGTTTTTGAATGCATAGTTGATCCTGCCGAAATAACCCAGGGTTGCCCAATGTGAGGCTTCGCTGTCAACGAATTGATCACCTGTAGCAAGGTTAGGCTGGCCCATATCAGGATTCAAAAGATTCCTTCTTTCAGACCGCTGATATCCAAACTTGAATTGTTCAACATCTGTTCCTGCGATCACTTTAAAATCATGATCTCCCAGATCTTTATTATAAGTACCAAAAGCTTTGAATGTATTACGTTCACTCCAGTCGGAAGCCAATATAGCCCTGTTATAAGTAGCACTTGTATAAGGTCTGTAATTCAGCGTTCCACCCCAGAAATCAATTGCGGTAACAACGCCGCCAGTCTGGTGTTCACGTCCATTGTTACCTGCAAAAGTATAATCAGCGTCTATTGTAAACCCTCTTGCAATTTTAAATGTACCACCTACCTGAATACGGGCAAGGTTGTCCGTTATAGGTGTCATTTTAGCCTGTTGAACTTCGGTTAAGGCACTTCTGAAAGGATTGCCCTGATAAGTTCCATACGGATAATATGCCTGCCACCTGGTCAAATAATACCAGGGGTCGTAAGTTTCACTGGAGAAATAGTATGGTCTTGTTCTTTTGGCCCGTGCCAGAATGATTTTAGTCCTTGCATCCAGCCAGCTTGTTACAGCTGATGTTACGCCAAGATTAACATTGAATCGTTCAAATTGATCAGGGTTTGTTTTCAAAACTCCTTTCTGGTCAAGA
>CBIHLW010000532.1:0-2203 GCA_966210755.1 uncultured bacterium | reverse complement strand
GATGTGTACAACCTTATACTGAATTGTTCAAACCTTTTAAAAAAATTAATACTTAACAATGAACTAAACCGTTAGGTCGGTGCCAATATTCTACTAACTCTTATAAGATAAATATTCTATGAAACCAACCTTTACACAAATGTGTAGGCATTTGTTCATGGTTATTATTGTAACCATCATTTCAAATGTTCAACTGCTTGCACAAACATCTTTGAATCTTGATATAGGAAAAGACACCACGCTTCCTCTCAGGCAAAGTGCTCCAACCAACCTTACGCTGGTTGCAAAAGTTCAGGGCAATGCCAGTTCCTTTTTATGGACACAGCTCTCAGGTAATACAATTAATATTCCTTCTCCCGATCTTCAAACGATTTCAATTACAGGTTTCCAGGAAGGATACTACAGCTTCAAATGTGAAGCCACCGGCGATGAGGACAATGACAGCGACACCATCCGTATAAAAGTTGTGAACTTTCAAAATAAAGGTAAAGCGCCCTGCCGCACAGGTGCACCTGTGGTATGGACGCTTTCTGCTACCAATTCAACTGACCTTTACCGGCCATATTTAAGGAAAAGCGGATTTGACATACAGGGAGGAGATACCATTAAGATAAATGCCAACCCGAATAACGGTGGCGTATATAACAGGATCTATCTTGGTGAATTTGGAGGATCGGAAGGATGCCCTGTAGTAGTGGTTCCCAATAACCAGGTGGTAAAGATCGGCGGTACCGGTGCAAGATGGTTCCTTGGAACCAATATCGGTATCCAGGATAGCAATTTTGTAAATCATGTTGTATTTGACGGCACTTATTTAAGAAATAAAACAGGCGACCAGTATGGTTTTCAATCCACAGGTTCAGGATTTGGAATGGGAACACGTTTGATCTCAGACCTTGAAATAAAAGGAGTGTTGTTCAAAGATAATTCGCTCGCCATACAGATCAAGATCCTGTCCGACTCACTTTACCCGTGGACCGTTTACGATAATTTCACCATCAGGAATATCAGGATCCATGATAATTATTTCAACAACATGGTGGGTTCCGAAGGACTTTATATCGGAAGCACCGATCCTTCCGGTACTACACAGGCTGGAAATCATGGACCGGTACCACGACTGGATTCCGTATTTATCTACAACAATCTTTTTAATGGAACAGCATGGGATCCTATTCAGACCTCTGCTGCCAGGTATACTGAGATACACGATAATATTGTGTTGAATGGTTCTGTCATCAACCAAAGCTCACAGAACTGGGGCATTCTGATGGGTGCCAATTGTACGGGCAAGATCTATAATAATGTAATGTATAACGGTAAGGGAGGAACAGTGGGTACGCTGGGATATGGACCTACCGAGATCTATTATAATTACATTGACTCCACCATGGGTGGTGCAGGCAGCAGTGACGGTATATATGCAGATATGAAGAACGGAAGGATACTGGAATCTGACGTCCCTGGAATGTTCCCTCCGCTGCAACTCAATATCAGGAATAACATCATCTCAAGATTTGAAAGAAATGCCATCTTTCATGCTGACAATGAAAACACATCATTGCCCGGTGTCATCAGGGATAATTATGTAATTGAACCTACGCGTTCCATTACACAGGTGATCAGGTCAAATGCAGGAGATGTAATAACCAATAACACGCGTGTTGCTTCCTTCCCTGTAACCATCAGGGATATTGGAAGTCCCGCTACAGGCCCACTGGTGCAGGTAACTCAGGGAACAGAAACTGCCACCTTCTCCAAAGCAAAGGATCTTATCGACTGGTTATATGCAAGACTTACCGGTGCGCCGCCTCCCAATCAGCCGCCTTCGGCTAATGCAGGTCAGGATATCACCATTACCTTACCCGTCAACAGTGTTAACCTTTCCGGAAGTGCAACAGACAGTGATGGCTCCATAGTAAATTATTCATGGACAAAAATAGCAGGTCCTGCCCAGTACAATATCACCAATGCAACTTCGGCATCAACTTCAGTAACTAACCTTGCACAGGGAAATTACCAGTTCAGGCTACTGGCTACTGATGATGATGGCGCCAGTGATGTGGATACGATAAATGTTACCGTGAACAGTTCAACACCGCCTAACCAGCCACCGGTTGCTATTGCAGGAAATAATATAACCATCACGCTGCCCGTGAATAGTGTGAACCTTTCAGGATCAGCAACAGATACGGATGGTTCC
>CBIHLW010000531.1:0-2209 GCA_966210755.1 uncultured bacterium | reverse complement strand
TTCTTTTTTTCCCGGCCTGTCCAATGAAACGCCCAGTACTGTGAATCCTTTGTCTTTATAACGGTTAAAGGCTTTTACAACATTGGGGTTGTCTTTACGGCATGGCACGCACCAACTCGCCCAGAAATCCAGAAGCACATACCTGCCTCTGAAATCAGACAGGTTCACGGGTTTACCCAAAGTATCATGCTGGGTGAAGTCAGGAGCTGCATTTCCAATGGAAAGCATTTCAATTTTCTGGATACTTTCCTTCATGGCTGTATAATAACTGGTGTACTGCAGTGAAGGTGATAGTAACTGATACAGCTCTTTGAATATAGCTTCACCTGTTGGGCTGAACGAAAAATTCCTGTGCGTGGCCCACGCAGCTACCGGTGAAGATGAATTGGTCCTGATAAAACTTTCCTGTGCAGCCAGCTTTTCTTTGTAGGTGGATGATCTTATTTTTTCCCACTCTGCCTGTGCTGCCTTTGAAGTGTCGCGGGAAAGTTGCCTTGTCGCAGCTAATTTATCATTAAATGGTTTTTCAATATCCTTTAAAAGCTCGTAATCACTGGTTGATGCAGAGCCCTTCACTTTTCCGTTATTGAGGTCATCCTTATTCAGTGTTACCGTGTGTTTCCCTTTATCGAGGAAAAAAATAAACAGAGGCTTGTTTACATAATTTTGCTCTAAAGAAAGAATAACAGGTGATGGCTCCGGCAAAGAACCTTTGAATCTGAAAACCCCATGTATAATTTCTGCAGAATCCATTTTGCGGTCTGAAGCAAATACGGAGAAATAAATTTTACCTGATGCAATACCCTCCACCTGTCCTTCAATAGTATATTCACGGGGTGTGTTTTGCGAAAATGCCGGAGCGCAGGCAAACAGGAATAAAATGACCAATGAAAGAGATTTCATTATGATGCTTGATTTATTTATCTGAACAATAAAATTTTATTTCCCAATAAACCCTTTTCATGATCCGGCTTTTATTCAAAGGTCCGGACTAGCATTTCTTCGAGTTGTTTCGAATTCAGGCGTCTGCCCAAAATCACTCCATCGGGGGAGATTAGAAAATTATCGGGAATAGGCTGAACGCCATAAATTTTTGATACAGGGTCACCAGGCCCGGTGAGATCAGAGATTTGTGTCCAGGTTAAACCATCCTGTTTAATAGCATCTCTCCATTTCTGTTCATCTCTTTTTACATCAACGGAATATTGAAGGATGGTAAATCCCTTGTCCTTATACACTTCATACATTTTTACCAGGTGGGGGCTCTGGGCCCTGCAGGGAACACACCAGCTGGCCCAGAATTCAAGCAGCACATATTTTCCTTTATAATCACTAAGGTTTACTTTCTTACCCTCAGCGTCCCAGGAAATAAAATCAGGGGCTTTCTTACCGATGGCAACGGATTTATTAGCCTGCAATTTGGAATAGATGTATTCACCGATTGATGTTTTTTTAATTTCAGATGGAAAACTATTATATATCCTCTCAACTTTCTCAGTGGTCAGATTGTCCTGCAGCACATATAAATAACTCAGACTCATGTAAGACGAAGGATGCGTTTCCATGAATTGAATCTTATAATTATTGATTGAATCCGTTTTCCTGCGTTGTTCTTTGGCCAGTATCTCGTACTCCTTCGAACCTGCTGTAGCTTTTCTCAATTCCTGGGAAAGTGCAGCCCTCCTTTCATATATGGGGGCGAAAAAGCTTTGAGCCTTTGTCATGTCGTTGTTTGTGGGCGTACCGGTAACAGACACATAATTGAGTGAATCAATGTTGCCATCAATCACAATACTTCCTTCTTCCAAATACACGGAAACCGTTTTCCTTGATCGCATACCTGATAATTGCAATTGTGTCTGATCCGGAATGGAAACTATTCCTTTGAAACTAAAATGATCATTTCCTGCATTTGTAACGAGTACTTCCGGTTCCATACGTTTGCCATCGGGACCATACCTGTCAACCAATAAAATAATGCTATCGTTTTTCAATCCCCTTATGGTTCCACTGATCTCAAATGTTTTTTTGGTGCCTTGCGATAAAACGAACAATGGAAACAGCACCACTGTTGGCAGCAGAAATACCGGGCTTATTTTCATTTGAATTATTTAAATAATTATGCAGTGAGCCTATTGCACCTTCCTTCGTCAGGGCATGCTTTTGCCTTTCGCCTTTCGCCCTTTCCTTCGTCAGGGAATGCTTTTAC
>CBIHLW010000530.1:0-2209 GCA_966210755.1 uncultured bacterium | reverse complement strand
AATTCGGAGGCGCTTCTGTCAGTACCCCGGAAAGGATAATAAATACAGGTGAGATCTTAAAAGCATACAAGGGACAAAAGATACTGGTAGTGGTCTCGGCCATGGGTAAAACCACCAATGCACTTGAGAAAGTGGTTGATGCATTTTATACAGGTCAAAAAGATGAAGCGCTCCGTTATTTTGAACAGATCAAACAGGATCACCTGGAAATTGATAAGGCACTTCAGCCTTCCATGGAAGCGCGCAATTCAGAATCGCAACCCTCTCCCCTGTCTGATTTTTTTACTGAAGTTGAATGGTTGTTGCACGATAAGCCTGTTCGTGATTTTGATTATTATTATGACCAGGTGGTATGCGTAGGTGAACTTATTTCAACCGGTATTGTAAGCAGGTACCTTAATAATGCCGGCGTATCCAATCAGTGGATAGATGTAAGAGATATCATCAGGACAGATGATAATTTCAGGGATGCACAAATTGACTGGGAGTTTACCTCCGCCAGGGTGAACGGAATGATATTACCGGCTTTTGAAAACACCGATATTGTTTTAACGCAGGGTTTTATCGGAGCCACTGATGAAAATGAAAGCACAACACTTGGACGCGAAGGCAGTGATTATACAGCAGCCGTCTTCGCCAACCTGTTGAACGCAGAAAGCCAGGTGATCTGGAAGGATGTTCAGGGTGTAATGAATGCAGACCCGAAAGAATACAGTGAAGCAGTATGGATAAACGAATTGAATTACCGTGAGGTGATAGAGATGGCTTATTACGGAGCCCAGGTGATCCATCCGAAGACCATTAAACCGCTGCAAAACAAAAGCATTCCACTGTTTGTAAAATCTTTTATCAACCCCATGGAAGAGGGCACGATCATCCATGATAAAAATGTGAACCAGCTTCCCCCCATCATTGTTTATAAACCAAAACAGGTGCTGGTGCAATTGAATTCAAAAGATTTTTCATTTGTTGGCGAGGGACTGACAGCAGAGATCTATAAAATTTTTGAATCCATTAAATTCAAACCCAACCTAACTCAAAATGCAGCTATCAGTTTATTGTGTGTGGTAGACGATCATCCGGAAAAAGTAGAACAACTGGCGCTGAGGGCTTCAGGGTTATTCGATGTTTGTGTAAGCAGGGGACTTACCCTGTTAACAGTGAGACATTACAATGATCATATCCTTTCGGAATTGTGCGGGGAAAGAAGAACTGTATTAAAGCAACAAACTCCGGAAACAGTACAGGTAGTACTGGAAGGCCATTAGATGGCCGGAAGTAAAGAGCTATTCTATTACTAAAGTTTGTCTCATTTTCTTTGCTACTGCCTTTTCATTTAAAATGGCTGGCTGCCATACGGGCATTTGTTCCAGTACAGAAATAAGTTCATCGTTAAATTCATCATTTACACCCTGAACTACTTTAAAATTGGTTGGAACACCATCTGTATCCACTATAAATTCAACAATGATATTGGCTTTAATGGTTCCAGCAGGAAGGGATGAAACCAATGCCTTACCCATCTTATCAAGATATTTCAGAAAAGAATCACCGCCTCCGGGAAATGTAGGCCACTGGGTAACCACGTCCGGAACATGGGTGATATTCCTGTACCTGTGCTGAACAGGTGGCTTTTTTGGTTTTGGAGCCTCCGCAGTTGCCAGGGATTTTCTTTGTAATCCATCATAAACATACTCGCCCGATTTATTGGTCATGATCACCGGTAATTTTTTAGTATGTTCAAAATGTTCGTAAACCTGTTGAAGGTTCTCGGCAAATCTTCCCAAAGATGGATCGGCTTTAGCCATGGCATTCAGATACTCAACACTTTTTTTATTATTGTAACGAATAGGGAAAATGTGTACAGGAATATAATCCTGCCCGGCATTCTTTGCATAGGCAGCCAGAATATATAATTCGTCGATGTACTCATCGGTAAGTGGAATGCAGCCAACTGTAACACAACTGCCATGAATATAAATATCTCCACCGGGTCTGATAGAATCACTCAGCACTTTGTCGGACTGGTTTGGATAATTCAGACCAAGGGATAAATAATAATTACTCTGTGGATTGAATTCATTGATATAATAAAATCCCTCGGGTACCTGGTAGTCGCCTTCCAGTCTTTTTGGTCCAAGGGTACCTGCTAGCGCGCAAACCTTATATGTTTTGAAAAGCTTAAAGGGTTCCCTGAGATTGTTTCGAA
>CBIHLW010000529.1:0-2226 GCA_966210755.1 uncultured bacterium | reverse complement strand
AAACCTTCCGGTCTTTACACAGGTAAGGCTAAGGAAAATTGCATCCGGAATGTTTCATTGTTTGCAGAATCGATAAAGAACATATTTCTGGAACCGGATGCGAATAAAATTGATTAGGCAATGCAAAAAAAGCTCCGGACTGTATACATACATCAGGCTTATCAATTTGCAGATTTCATTTATCCAGGTGATCTTTTAATGATCTTCCAATGATATGGTTCCAGCCTTCATTGAATTTTTCTTTTGCAAGATCCGGATTTGATTCAGGAAATGACTCCAGCCCTTCATGGGTAAGTTGTAACCTGGTTGAATTGCCTTCCTCAAAAAGTTCAAAAACAACAAGGGAATTTCCTTCATATCCTTCATACCTCCAGGTATAGCTGATCTTTTTGAAAGGGATCACTTCTGTAACCTTACACAGATGCACATACACCTTATCATCAGAACCACCCTTAAAGCTGAATTCAAATCCTTTTTCGGGTTTGAAATCAGCCAGATCAAAATACCATTGCTTCATTTCATTTTTGTAGGTGATGGCTTTCCATACTTTTTCAACAGGAGCAGAAAATATCCTTTCAATTACAACCGGTTCATTTTTCATTTTTTATTTATTTGATGTTTCTCTTTTTTTGAGCATCAGTCGCATTCATTCAGGATCTTATAGTGTTTTAATATCTGTGCGTAGTTATCATACCGGACAGCGGAATTCAAACTGGATTTTTTTTCCAGCATCCGGTTAACCGCTATTCCTTTGAATCGCCAATCACACTGAATCCGCATCTCTCAATCGTTTTTTCAGGATCCAAGATATAGAACCATTTGGTTACACAAATAAAAAAACCTCATTGAGGTTTTTTTCTCGCGCTAATAAATTAATCAATTATTGCTTCATGAGCAGGTGGAATATAGGAAGGAACAACATTGTACACGGGCGTAGTGGATTTGAGATAGGCAAAAATTGACCGGAGGTCTTCATCAGAGGCCTTTGAGTAAGATGGCCAGGGCATGGGTGGCATCATAGTCCTTGTATTGTCAAGTCCTTTAAATTTACCCTCTCTTATGGCTTTAAAAAATTGTTCTTCTGTCCAATTACCAATACCTGTTTCATCTGAAGTGATATTTGCGGCAAATGAAGTTCCCCATGGTCCGGTCATAGCTGTGCCGGTAGAACTAATCAATACATATCCGTTGATATCGTTGGCCGGAGGAAGCTGGTAATATTGGGGATGACCGGAAAGTAAACGGCTGGTATCGTAAGCGGGTCCCTGGGGCGACATCACTATTGGTGAGTGGCAATCATTGCATCCCATAATGGTTACAAGGTACTTTCCGCGTATTACCATACTGTCCGGGTTCAGGGCAATCGTGGATTGCAGGATCCCCTCATAATTCCCGGACAGTTCACGGCTACTGTTAAAAGAATAAACACCTGTAGTTATTATAAGTGTGAATGCGAAAACTATCAGTAATATTTTTTTCATGATCTCCGTTACCTTTCTTAAGCCAATGCCATTTCTTCATTCAGAGGCTGTATTATTTTACTAAAGCGGTGTTTTGAAAATTCGGCTTCTGCTTTTTGTAAAACAGTTTTGAAAATGATGGATGGCATTCCATTTTTAATTGATTTTATCCAGTCCAATGCTTCCTTGTTGTTTATTCCCCTTAGCATCCATGTTGTATAAAAATCCTGCATCCATGGAGCCACGCTTTGAGCGATGCTGGTACTTATGGTTTTTATTTCATCGTCGGAGTAATAGCGCCACAGGATCTTATTCAGCAGGTCTTCTTCCTTAGCCATATGCTGAAGGTTGAACAGGGTAAAAGCTTCAAAAGATCCAATCAGGTTGCGACCGGCTTCCAGTTTTTCCAGGATGGTATGCGCACTTTCTGTTTTCCTTATGCTGTTTTGCAACTGGCTGCCAAGTTCTTCATCTTTTTTATGCTCGTCTTCAAAGCCTGCTGCCACGGATGGTTCAAACTGGCTGATGACCGGTAAAATGAATCTGTCTTCCTTATGGGCATGTTCCTCAAAGAGCATGATGATCTCTCTAACCCTGTTGAGTGCCTCTTCTGTTTCTGCTTGCTCTGAAAAATCAGTTTGTTGCAGTTGTATTGCAGTGTGATAAAGTGAAGCCCGCAGGCCTTTATGTATAAGATTGAAAATATTATAACGTTCCATATTCATTTTTTTAAAAGTTAAGGATATTGGATTTCGTTGGTTAAGGG
>CBIHLW010000528.1:0-2243 GCA_966210755.1 uncultured bacterium | reverse complement strand
ACGGACTTCAAAAGAACCGTGTACTAGCATTATATTCTACTATTTAATTTGATACTTCAGCAAACAAATACTTAAGAGATAATCTGGTTGAAACCGGGATAAGCGAATCAGAAAATGACACTGCATTAAACATAGTAGCCAGGTATTATACTGATTCGGTTTTTTGGCAACAAAAAATAATGACCGGTGGAGCTGCTCATTTAACTATCAAAGGAAAATTAAGCTACCTGTATAAAAAAGGTGAGGAGTACTTGCCGGGAGAAGAAGATTTTAAATTTTTTATTGAAGCACCGGTAATAAAGAACCCGGATATCGGAATTGCCACAAACAAGGTGTCTGAGAAATCATTGTTATGGATCTTTCTCACTGCATTTGCCGGTGGATTACTTGCTTTACTAACGCCCTGTGTGTATTCGATGATCCCGGTTACCGTTAGCTTTTTTACCAAGCGAAGCAGGACAAAAGCCGAGGGTATCAAAAATGCATTATACTATTCCACTTCCATTGTTTTCATTTTCACCCTGCTCGGATTTCTGATCACCTTGATCTTCGGACCGGCAGCATTGAATAATCTTTCCACTAACTGGATCGCCAATCTTGTATTCTTTGCCCTGTTCCTGGTATTTGGTATTTCTTTCCTGGGTGCTTTTGACATAGCACTTCCGGCATCATGGTCCACAAAAGCCGATAGCAAGGCTGGCATGGGCAATTTCATGGGAATATTTTTTATGGCGCTCACGCTTGCAGTGGTTTCCTTTTCATGTACGGGACCTATCATTGGCAACCTGCTGGTGCTGGCCGCTAAAGGAAGTTACTGGGGACCGCTCACAGGTATGTTTGGATTTTCCCTTGCACTTGCTTTACCATTTGCCTTGTTTGCTTTCTTTCCTTCCAAACTGAACATACTGGGAAAAGCAGGTGGCTGGTTAAATGCAGTAAAGGTTACACTGGGTTTCCTGGAACTTGCACTCGCATTGAAATTTTTATCCAATGCCGACCTGGCAAGAGGATGGAGGATACTTGACAGGGAAGTATTCATTGCCGCCTGGGTGATCATTTTTGGATTGCTTGGAGTTTATCTGTTAGGAAAGATCAAATTCCATCATGATGATGAATTGCCGAAGAATGATTTCGGACTACCATATCTGGGTGTAACGAGATTATTCTTTGCCATGTCTTCACTGATCTTTGCAGTTTACATGATCCCTGGTCTGTGGGGCGCACCATTGAAAGCCATTTCTGCTTTTGTACCACCAATGGGTACTCAGGATTTTAATGTATCGTCCGCGAAAGTTTCGGGTGCCACAAATGTAACAGGTATACCGGATAACAGCCTTCCACATCCCGGCAAATATTATGAGCAGATGAAGATGTACGAACCGGAAGTGGTTACTACCTACGGTATGATCACTTATTTTGATTACAACGAAGCACTGGAAGTGGCAAGGAAATTTAAAAAACCATTGATGCTCGATTTCACCGGCATCAACTGTGTCAACTGCAGAAAGATGGAAGGCCAGGTGTGGAGTGATCCTGAAGTAATGAAAAGATTAAAAGAAGATTTTGTGATCGTCTCACTTTATGTGGATGTACATCATATAGATATACCCGAAGAAGAGCAATATTATTCTAAAGCCCTGGGAGATCAGGTTGAAACGCTGGGCGATAAAAATACCGATATGCAGGTGATCAGGTTTGGTGCGAATACACAACCCTATTATTTCTTTTTGGACGGCAATGAGAAAAGGTTGATTGATGAAGGATATGGATATGATCCAGGCATTTCAAAGTTTATTCGGCTATTGGAAAATGTAAAAGCAGAATACCAAAAAAGAGTAAAGTAATGTACAGCTTGAACCATAGCCTATAAAATACATTTTCTCATGTAGGTTATTGAAAACGTTTAACTGTATTGGCTCTCTGCCTGTTAATTGTGCCATTAATTTAATTTCATTGGCAAATCACCAGCCAAAATTTTTGAAGAAAGGTGCCAGACATTCTTCATAGTTAAAGATCAATGCCGGCAAAGCGGGCACTCTCGTATATAGGCATTTCCTATCAATTATCTACCAAATTTCTATTGTCATCTTATCAAACCCTGTTTCATTGATGATTCTTTCCAGTTCTTTCACAGCCACCTCTTTGCCATCATCAAACCAGATAACAACAGCTTCCCGGCCGGTATTGAAAATGTGAGCCATATTGCTGCGGACAGGTAATACTCTGTTGCCAATTTTATATTC
>CBIHLW010000527.1:0-2243 GCA_966210755.1 uncultured bacterium | reverse complement strand
CAGTGATGGCATAGAATAAAAAAGAGGAAATGTTCTTCCCTCTTTTCATTTTTAATATTTGAATATTTAATCCACTCTTCTATTTCCTCTTAACAGGGCTACCAGCAAAAGGATAAATACAGCTACACCCACAATCCAAACCCATGGTTGTGCGTACCAGTTTCCTCCGTCATCTTTACCAATATCCACTTTGATATCTGTTCCTTCTGTGCCACCTTCCTGGGCCAGCAGGGAAATGGAAACAAATAATGTAATGATCATGGTCATGATCCTTGCAAAAAAAACTTGAATCGGCTTCATTATAGAATGTTTTATGGTTAGAGCTAATTATACTAAAGTTGTGCCCGACCCCATTCAATGAAGAGCCCGTTACCAGTTATTTTTTTGTTCACTATTGATCCTTTCCAGCGGATCAGGCTTGTTATGCATCCAGTCCGGATCAAAATCTACAAACCAGGATAACCACAGTACTCTTGAAAAACGCATGAGCCAGGGTTGCAGGGCAACAAGTAATAAGGAGTTGGTTGTGATCCATATAAGAAAACGGTTATCACTGAAGGAAAACCCGATAATAGCGAACCATAAAAGAAAATAAACAAGTGAAATAAGTAGCGCAACCAGATAACTGACATATCCGGTACCATAATAAAATCCTAATTCAATATCCGTTGGCTGGGTACAAACGGGGCAGTTTTCGTGCATTGCCATATTTCGCTTAAACCTGTACGTTAGTGGATGTTGAAATAATTTCCCTTCCCGGCATCTTGGGCAACGGCAATTGATCACTGTGGTAATATAACTCCGGTGAGGAAGTTCATTCTTCATATCTTATAAATATTCAAGAAGTTTTTCCATCTGCATGCTCCTGGATCCCTTGATCAGAAAGCAGGCATTTTCAATATGCCGGTGCTTTAACCAGCTGCCAGCGTCTGCCGCTGTTTCAAATTTTTGATAGGGATGGTCTGTTTTCAAAAAATCGCCACCTATCAGTAGCACCTCTTTCCACTGGTGTTTACCAATCTCCTTTACCAACCATTCATGCTCCTTCCTGCTTTCAATTCCCAACTCTGCCATGGCACCAAGGGCAAGTATCTTATCCTTGTTTTCATTTTTTGAAAAATTCTCAATAGCTGCTTTCATGCTGCTTGGATTGGCATTGTAGGCATCAAGTATGATGGTATTGCTTCCTTTTTGCACCAATTGAGAGCGGCTGTTGTTGGGTGCATAATTTTCAATGGCTTCCAGGATATTTTCAGTAGCCACTCCAAAATATTTCCCTGCCGCTACTGCTGCCAGTACATTGGGCAAATTATAATCACCAACAAGCCGGGTGTGGATTTCACCTTCAAATCCTTTCTTAAAGGCTACAGTTAAAAAAGGATGAGAACCTGATACATTTCCTGTTACATCCGCATCATGGGTGCCATAGGAATACCGTTTGTCTATTCCAGTACTCATTGATTTCAGGTAATCATAATCATTCATAAGGAAGGCCATTCCATGGTGATCGCGTAAATGATCAAACAATTCACCCTTTCCTTTTTTCACTCCCTCCTCGCTTCCAAAACCTTCCAGGTGTGCCTTGCCGCAGTTGGTTATAAGTCCGTGTGTAGGCAACGCCATCCTGCAGTACGATGCGATCTCCCCACGATGATTGGCACCCATTTCAATTACTGCTATTTCAGCATCCTTCCTGATCTTTAAAATGGTAAGCGGTACCCCAATATGGTTATTCAGGTTGCCTTCCGTGGTATAGGCCTTAAATGAAGTGGAGAGAACGGCGTGGATTAATTCTTTTGTAGTGGTTTTTCCATTACTTCCGGTAATGGCCAAAAAGGGAATATTGAATTGTTTCCTGTGATGTAGTGCAAGTTCCTGCAAGGCCTGGAGCGTATCATTCACCAAAACCGTTTTTCCTTCTATCTCATAATCAGGATCATCAATTACTGCGTATGCAGCGCCCGATTCAATGGCTTTTGCCGCAAAAGCATTGCCATTGAAGCTGGGACCTTTCAATGCAAAAAACAGGTCTCCATTTTTTAGTTTCCGGGTATCGGTCTGAACAGATGTATGTTGAAGATAAAGCGTGTAAAGTTCTGTGGTGCTCATGGGGCAAATTTACGTGAATCGGTAATGGTGGATCGTGAATAGGATGCCGGAGCAACAGTGTAGCTCACGGGGTTCGCGATTGCAAAAAAAATCCCCGCCGTTCTGGCGAGGATTTAAAAAAAATTAAGCTCCTA
>CBIHLW010000526.1:0-2248 GCA_966210755.1 uncultured bacterium | reverse complement strand
CGAAATGTAGAAATTCACCATTGCAGCTGTATTTATACAGTATTCAAATTTGGTTGGAATGTGTACCTATGCATTTTTCAGAATTATAAATGCAATGGCTACATTAAAGTGTTTGACTGACCCGCTGGGACATACGATTATGATCAGTAAAATAAACGGGCAATGTAATTCACCTGAAAAGTTGATCACCAGTCCTGCCTTCATCATCCAGCTGGGTTCTGAACAGCTATATTATTTTCGGATCATCGACTGGGAAATGAATATGCTGATAGCAACCAAAACTGATCAGGCCTGGTATGAAGCTGAATCATGCATACAGAAACCAGCTTCAGATTATATTTCGCAGCTTTTAAAAAAGGGGGGCAGGGTCACTTCTTTTCCTTAGACACCTGGTAGATTTGATGCAATATGGCAAACTTGACTACTCCCGCTGAATTTTTTACATCCATTTTTTCCATGATCGAATCGCGGTAACTTTCAATGGTCCTGGCCTGCAGTCCAAGAATGGCACCTATTTCTTTACTTGTTTTTTCTTCACAGATCAGGTGTATCACTTCCAGTTCCCTTTCTGTAAACTTTTCTTCCTCGGGATTTTTTTTCAGGATCTTTCCACCACCGGCTATCAGCTGCGAAAGTTTTGCATTGGTATTTTCGCAGTAATAATAATCATCTCGGTAAGCTGCTTTTACGGCTTCAGTAAGTTCACGTTTGCCTGCATTTTTTAAAAGGTATCCCTTGACCCCGGCATTCAGCATATCGGTGATCAGGTCCTCTTCATCGTAGGAGGAAAGTGCAATGATGCCAATATGCGGAAATTCATCACGGATGATTTTAACAGCATCCAGGCCGCTCATAACCGGCATCCTGACATCAGTCAGTATTACATCAGGCATCAGGTTGCGTACCTGTTGAACCAACTGCTCACCATTTACGGCTTCACCGATTATCTCCAGTTCAGGGATTTTACCGATCATGACCTGCAACCCGTCCCGGATCATCTCATGATCATCGGCAATGACTATGCGAATTGGTTTATAGGGTTTGTTCATCTTTTAAGGGAATTATAATGGTACAAAAACTGCCTTCATTTAATTTGCTTTCCATCTGCAGCTCTCCGTCCAGCAGGCTGATCCTGTTTTGCAAACTTTTTAATCCAAGGCCGGTGGATGACTTCAGGTGCTTTTCATAATTAAATCCTTTTCCGTTATCCTGCACCAATAAAATCAGTTTTTTGTTTTCCTTTCTTAGTTCCAGTTTCAGTTCCGTTGCCCCGGCATGTTTGATGGTATTGTGCACGAGTTCCTGGATAATGCTGTATATACTGACCGATGATTGCTCATTAAGCAAAATAGATTTTTCAGGTAATGTCAATTGAATGGACAGCGTTGCACTGCGGTTGATATAATGAATGAATTCCCGGATGGCCGTATTCAGTCCTTTTGCTTTTAGGGAATAAGGCATCAGGCCAAAGGAGATTTCACGAACACGCCTGGCAAGGTCATCAATCGTTTGATTAATTTTTACCAGTTGGGTGTTGTCATCTGCTTCGGTCAGTTCAAAACTGTTGATCTTCATTCTTATGGCCGAAAGCATGGGTGCAATGTCATCATGCAGGTCTTCGGCAATGCGGGAACGGTCTTTTTCCAGGGCGGTGATCACTGCATTGGCGTTTTGTTTTTGAAAGCTCAGTACTTTTTTTTGTTGTTTAACGACGGATAGAATATAATAGGATAGAATCAGGCCGATAACAATTACGGCGATAATGATGGCCTTGTAAATTTGTATTTCGCGGGGATCCATATAACGGCTAAAGCATATAGTAGGTTAACGCCGAAATTAACATAAATCATGATAATGTAAACATGCATAAAAAACTGTGTACGATCTATGCCATAAAGTATGAAAGCTTCAACCAGCGCCTTATAAGTAAAAAAAATACAAAAGGAAATATAAATGAGGAAGGAAGAGTTTTTGAGTAAATGTTGTTTGCTGGTAAAAATTTTTTCATTGATCATGTGGATACTGAATAGACTGGTTTGGGTAATGGAACCGGTAATCAGGGTATCGGTTATCCATACCAGTAAGAAAATTACCAGCCAGAACGAAAACATCCACTTCCTCTTAAATAGTTTCTCTTCTTTAAAGAACCAGGTAATAAAAAAAGCTGCCACTAAAACATACAGGTTACTGCTCACCAAAGTCTGATAACCTTTTAATACCAGTATAAAATTTAATAATTCATTTATAC
>CBIHLW010000525.1:0-2256 GCA_966210755.1 uncultured bacterium | reverse complement strand
CTTCATTACTTGCTAAACCTTTGATATAAAACAGATCCTTAGTAACAGGTTCCAGCTGATAGGGACCCGTCTGAATAATGTTATTGGCAAGACTGATCACTTCAGCATAATCGCCGCTGCCTGCCCTGCTCATCAGCACCCTCATTTTAAGCAGCATGGCCGCCCATTTTGTAGCATAATGACCGGGTCTTGTTTCAGCACCATTTGCAATGGCATCATCCAGATCTGCAATTATGAAATCATAGCTTTCCTGTACCGTGCTTCTTTGCTTTGAGATGTTTCCTTTACTTGAAGGCACATCTCTTATCAATACACCCAGGGCACTGGAAGGCTTGAACCACTCCGCATAATAACTCAGGAGTTTGAAATGTCCATAGGCTCTCAGAAAGCGGGTCTCCGCGATGATCTCCTTTTTCCTGTTTCCCGCAAACGTATTATCATCCAGCTTTTCCATCCCACTCAGCATTCCATTGGCGGCATTGATCAGTATATAGGATTCATTCCAGTAAATTGAGCTTAACCCGTTATTGCGATTTTCCGAAGCGGGATCCGGACCAAAACCATAATTGAGGTAACCGGCAAGCATGGCCGGATAGCGCTCGTGATTGGTCCAGTTGGTTTTTACCGGAGTAGCATTGGCAAATGCATAGTATACACCATTCAACGCCGTTTCGGCCGACCTGGCGTCGGTAATGGCAACTGCAGCCACCCTTGAATTTTCCGGCAGTGCATTGAGTTCTTTTTTACAGGCCTGCATCATGCAAAGCGATGCAAGCAATAGTATAGAGAATGAAATATTTTTCATGTTGAACATTTTAAAGTTTAGAATCCAAGTCTGAAACCAATATTGAACTGACGGATGGTTGGATATCCGCCCACATCCGTATAACCGCCAATGATGCTGTATGGATCACTGTTTACTTCAGGATCTGCACCCGGATAATTTGTAATGGTAAAAAGATTCATTGCGGAAGCATAGAGGGAAGCATTTCTTACCTTCAACCTGCCCAGCATAGTTTCAGGAAACTGGTAACTGACCGTCACTGATTTTAACCTGGCGTAAGAAGCATCAAAAACACTATGGCTTGAAGCATAAGAATAACTGCTTTCGCCGTACAATAACCTTGGGTTCTCTGAATCCGGATTGTTCACTGAATAATGATCCAGCACCCGCACACCTTTGTTTTTCCTGGAGGTCATATCAAAATTCTGCACATCGGCCAGGTACATGATATCGCCACCATAGGAAAAAGTGATCAGTGCAACCAGGCTGAAATTCTTATAATTGATGCTGTTGGTAAAGCCACCAAAGAACTTCGGTTCTGCATTACCGATAATACTGTCTTTAAAATAATTCATGGCCGGATCCATTACATAATGCGGATCGCCAATACCGAGGTAAGGATAAAAGCCATATTGTGCAAGAATGTTTGAATTGATATAATCATCCACTTCCTTCTGGGTTCTCATCACACCCTTGTACATTCTGCCATAAAGGAGTCCGAGAGGCTGACCAACCATCAGGGCAGCATCACCGAAACGCAACAATCCTGTATTCTGCACATTCATATCATTTGATATGGCCAGCACCTTCGACTGGTTTCTTGATACATTCAATGCACCTGACCACTGAAAGTTCCTGTTGCGGACGAAGTCAGCTCTCAGGTCAAATTCATAGCCCTTATTTTGAATGTCGGCAATGTTGGAAATGAGGCTGCCGAAACCTGAACTGGTAGCAACAGCTGTATTGAACAGGATACCGTCGGTTCTTTTTACATAGTAACCAAGAGAGATGTTTACTCTTGAATTGAAAAGACCAAGGTCAAGACCGGCATCTTTCTGGAAGGTACGCTCCCACTGAAGTTCATCATTTCCAAGCTGCGTGGGCAGCAGTGCATTGGTACCACCATAAGAAGCAGGACTATACAGCGTATAGAAAAGATTATCACCCAGGTTTTGCGTACCTGCATAACCTGCACTGGCCCTAAGTTTCAGGTTACTCAGCCACTGAACATCTTTCATGAATTTTTCTTCAGAAATGGTCCAGGCCACGCCACCTGAAGGGAACAATGCATTTCGTTTGCCTTCGGGAAATTTCGAGGAAATGTCAGCACGTCCTGTAAAATTCAGGTAATACTTTTCTTTGAAAGCATAATTGGCTCTCAGATAGTAACTCAGTAATACATTCTGACCTGAAGTTCCTGTTGGTGGCAATGCAAGTGCGGCAGATGAAAGGTTATTCAGGTACTCATCATC
>CBIHLW010000524.1:0-2257 GCA_966210755.1 uncultured bacterium | reverse complement strand
TGATTATTCCATAGAGAAGTTTTTATATGTAATTCAACTGAGCCCGCAAGCAGGGTTTCTCCAATTCTTATCAGTGCTCCGGAAAAGTCAGGACCCGCAGCTGTATTGAGTTTCCCGGCAGAAATGATTTCTACTTTTTCCCCATCGGTAGTATGTAATGATGATGTATCGAAATATTGGTTTTGCCATATATATTGTAAAAGTTTCTCAGTCATGGCCTTAACGTTTGGGATTAGGGATTATTTTTATTTAATTTACGCAAAAAACTAAAACTTATGAGAACTGCACTACTTATTTGTGCGCTTCTGCTGCAATCCGTTGTTTTTTCCCAAAGTAATTGGACGGCTATAATGACCCAGGGTTCTGGTGAGCAATCCTATAATTATTTTAATGACCTGAAAGGAGTTGAACAATTCATTCTTGATGAGGCCAAGAAAAGCAAGGTTGTAAATGAAGTGGTATATGGTAACGGCAAATGGTATGCAGTTTCCAGTAAAGTAACGGTGAAAACAGATATATCCTGGAATTGGGATACTAAATTCCCTGCAGACTGGGTCAATAAAAAATGGGATGCAGGTCAGCACATTACCAAAGTAACTTATGGAGCTGGTAACTGGTTTGTGATCTCTACCAACAACACCGGCTATAAATACCAGTCGTGGGCTACACGGTATACCTGGGAAGAAATAGAAAAATTTGTAAAGGATAAATGGAAAGAAAATACCAGGTATAATATTACCGACCTTGCTTATGCCAATGGTTTATGGTGCGTGGTACTTTCGGTACTGGATGTTTATGAAAAACAATCCTTCAAGGTGAGCGAAGAATTTCCAACCAAGTGGATACAGGAAAAGTATGATGAGAAATACAATATTTCTACAGTTGAAAGCGATGGTGAGAAATGGTATGTGGTGATGACGCAAAAAAGCACCCAGAAAGGAGAAACCATTTTTATTCCGGAACTTAATTTTCCTGCCGACAAGATCAAAACAGAATGGGATAAATCCAGGAGGATTTCTTCAGTGGTATTCAGGGATGCTTCAAAAAGCAATGCCAACCTGTATAAAAATTATGTGCAGCTGGCAGATGAAAAACTTGGAAAGAAAGAATACCTCGCTGCAATTGAATATTACGATAAGGCGCTCAACCTGAATGCAACGGATGCAGGAGTCTGGAATAACCGGGCCTGGTGTAAGTACCTCAGCGGATATTGCTACAGCGCATTAAGTGATATTAACAAATCTATTGAACTCAAAAGCACATCATATAACAACCACACCAAAGGCGCCATATTAAAGTGCCAGAATAAATGTTCCGAAGCTATTGTTTACTTCAGTGAAGCCATAAGGTTATACACAATAGCGAATGGTAAGATCAATAGCATTGATTATTATACCGACCGTGCCGAAGCCAAAAAATGCATGGGCAATTATGATGGTGCAAAAGAAGACCTTGAACTCGCACTCAGGATCGAACCAAATAATTATACAATAAAAAGTTCGCTCACTGCTGTTAACGATCTTATAGTGAGGAATAATAAGCCAGTTATTACCTGGGATTTTCCTTTCGAACAATCGGTTGAAACCATGACCTCCACTGTTTCTATTAAAGCATGTATATCAACCCAGGGTACCATCTCAAGAAAAGTAATAGTGGTTAACGGGAAAGAGATGCCGGTTACCGGTGAAAAGGGACTGGGTGTTGAAGCAGATTGTAAGGACTTTATTTCCCAGAACCTCTTTTTAAAGGAAGGCATAAATGAAGTTTACATCAAAGTGGAAACACAGGCCGGCACACAGGGAATTTCAGAAAAAAGAAAATTTGTGTATAGTCCGGCGAGCCGCAAGAGCAATTATTATGCTTTGATGATTGCAGTGGAGCAGTATGACGATCCGGCAATTAATCCATTGAATGATCCGGGCAATAAAAACAATGGACCGGTTGCTGAACTGAAAGCACTTAAAAGAACCCTCACCGGCAAATATGATTTTCCTGAAGCCAACGTGAAATTCCTGGTGAACCCCGATAAAACAGAGATCATCAACAACCTGTTGTTCTTTAATTCGCTGAAACCTACAGATCATTTTCTACTGGTGTATTCCGGCCATGGAGATACATTGGGAAAATCAGGATTCTGGTTGCCCCGTGATGCTGTGAAAAAACAAAGAAAGAATTACCTCTCTATTGGTGAATTGAGCGATTATCTGCAGAATATCAATACAAAACACACTCTGGTTGTAGCTGATGCCTGTTTCAG
>CBIHLW010000523.1:0-2276 GCA_966210755.1 uncultured bacterium | reverse complement strand
CTATACAGTAGTAAGCTGACTTTGAACTGGAACTTAAAGTTACTCTATACAGTAGTACACTGACTTTGAACTTTGAACTTTGATTGAACTATGATTGAACTTTGAACATGTAAAAAAACTATCTTCGGCCTTTGCCAAACCATGTCGCATTACGTACGCAAATTCAATAAGAAAGTGGAACAGCATCGTTCCCGCTTCCGCAGATTCCTGACAGGAATAGATAAGAATCCCCCAAAACAATTAGATCAATATGCTGAAGTAATTGACCGGGAAGTATGGAGCGAAGTAGACTGCCTGGCCTGTTCCAATTGTTGCCGCACCATGAGTCCAACGTTCAATACTGTCGACATCCGGCGCATTTCTGCTCATTTGAATATGACTTCAAAACAATTCAAGGCAAAATGGTTGTTTAAGGATAGTGATGGTGACTGGCAAAATGTTTCCAAACCCTGTCAGTTCCTCGACAGAAAAAGCAATATGTGTTCGATATATGAAGTGCGTCCTGCAGATTGTTCAGGATTTCCCCATCTTGCCAAAAAGAAAATGACCGAATACATGCATGTACATAAGCAGAATGTTGCCTATTGTCCAGCCACGTATCGTATGGTAGAGAAATTAATGGAGATGGTAGGCACAGGTAAAAAGATCCTGATTGAGCAAAAACAGTCTTACAAATAAACATCTTCAATAAAAAAATATTCGGCTTCGCCATTCTTCTGGATGTTGATGGAAAGGATGTCGATGTGGAAATTTTTAAATTGCCGGTGCCTGTACATATATTCAGCGGCTGCCTTCAGCAGGTCTTTTATTTTTTTATTCTTTACTTTATTTTCCGGCGGGCCAAACCTGTACGATGACCTGGTTTTTACTTCCACGAAATGAGGAATACCTTTTTTCATGGCTATGATGTCGATCTCATAGTGAGAAAAACGCCAGTTGCGTTCCATGATCTCAAAACCTTTTTGAATTAACCAGGCTTCCGCCAGCTCTTCTCCTGTTTTGCCTGTTTCCATGTGCTGTGTCATAACTTATCTTTATCTCAAATTAGTACCGGATGTCATTGTCACGATGGGTTTTTTCACTGAAAGGCGTGGTGCAAAACTATTCCTGGGGTGGACAGGATTTCTTACCTTCTTTACTTGGATCTGAAAACAGGGAACATATCCCATCGGCTGAATACTGGATGGGTGCACACCCCAATCATTCTTCCATAGTTATTGAATCCGGAAAGCCATTGATCGAAGAAATCAATTTGAACAGGGAAGCCTGGTTAGGAAAAAATGTAATGAATGAATTTGGCTCCCTGCCGTTTTTATTGAAAGTGCTGGATGTAGACCAAATGCTATCCATCCAGGTACACCCTGATATCTCATCTGCCAAAAAAGGATATGATGATGAAACATCAAAAGGGATCCCGGTAAATGCGCAACACCGTAATTATAAGGACAGAAATCATAAGCCTGAACTGATGGCCGCTCTCGGAGATTTCTGGCTTTTGCATGGATTTAAAAAAGAAGACCAGCTTCAATCCATTCTGGAACAAACGCCTGAACTGTTTTTTCTGCGATCAGCATTTGGTAAAGGCAATTACAAAAGATTGTATGAAGAGGTGATGCAGATGAACCAGGATAAGGTGAATATTATATTGCAGCCTTTGACAGACAGGATACTGCCATTATATAAAAACGGGGAACTCCAAAAGGATCGTGAAGACTTCTGGGCTGCAAGGGCAGCTTTGAATTTCTGTAGCGGCGGTCAGCTGGACCGCGGGATCTTTTCCATATATCTTTTCAATCTTCTGCATTTAAAAAAAGGCGAAGGCATTTACCAGCAGGCAGGACTTCCGCATGCTTACCTGGAAGGTCAAAATGTGGAGATCATGGCCAATTCTGATAATGTATTAAGGGCAGGATTAACCAGTAAACATATTGACGTACCTGAATTGATGAAGCATGTGATATTTGAACCCACTATTCCTCACATCATCAGGGCCAGTGGAACGGATCATACCATTTATCCTTCACCAGCCAGGGAATTTGAATTACACAGGTATGACCTGGAAGCAGGGAAAGAACAAAGCATAAATGCCCTGTCGCCCGAGATCATTCTGGTGCTGGAAGGGAATATGGAGATCAGGGGAAACGAAATACTCAATGCAAAAAGAGGGGATGCTTTTTTCATACTTCCGGGTGGAGCTGTAAAGATCAGGACGGGTTCCAGTTCCATTTTATTCAGGGCCCTTGTTCCAATGGTTGAAAACTAATTTATGATATAAG
>CBIHLW010000522.1:0-2285 GCA_966210755.1 uncultured bacterium | reverse complement strand
TTCGCATCCATATTTGTTTATCCACTGGTAGATGATACCATTAATATTGAGATCAAAGACAGCGAAGTAAAAATGGAAACGGCGAGAAGCGGAGGAGCCGGCGGACAGAATGTAAATAAAGTGGAGACCAAGGTTTTCCTTACCCATATTCCAACCGGCATTACGGTGGTTTGTCAGACAGAAAGGTCGCAGATCGGCAATCGGGAAAAAGCCATGCAGATGTTGAAAAGCCGTTTGTATGAAGAGGAGCTACGCAAGCGCGAAGCCCTGAAGAATGCCACCAATTCTACCAAGAAGAAAATTGAATGGGGCAGCCAGATCCGTTCTTATGTTTTTCATCCTTACAAAATGATCAAGGACCATCGTACTGATTTTGAAGTAGGCAATGTGGGTCCTGTGATGGATGGAGAATTGGATGGATTTATAAAAGCCTATCTGATGAGCGAAAAGGAAGAAGGGTAAAGATAAAATTACCAGATGCACATTAAGAATTAACGCGAAAGAATAGTTGATCTTTAAAAAATAAAAAATGAACCTCGGATATTTCTCATACCCCATGCCGGCAAACGAACCAGTGTATTCATATGAACCGGGATCGGCAGAAAGGCAGGCGTTGAAAAAAACATTGAAGGAACTGAAATCTGCAGAGGCGGATATTCCTATGTACATAGGAAGTGAAGAAGTAAGGACCGGTAAAAAGCAGGCGATTCATCCTCCGCATGAAATTTCGGCAACCCTCGGATATTTTCATGCAGGCGATGAATCGCATGTTAAGAAAGCCATTGAAGCAGCCCTGTCTGCAAGAGAAGCCTGGGCGGATATGAGCTGGGAGAACCGGGCAAATATTTTTCTTAGGGCTGCAGACCTGATCTCAGCCAAATACAGGTATCATATGAATGGTACCACC
This sequence comes from uncultured bacterium, assembly GCA_966210755.1. Taxonomy (GTDB): domain Bacteria; phylum Bacteroidota; class Bacteroidia; order Chitinophagales; family Chitinophagaceae; genus Flavisolibacter. Next base: position 1,378 of record CBIHLW010000522.1, on the reverse strand, counting down.
ATGCTTGGCCAGAGTAAATCTGTATACCAGGCGGAAATAGACAGTGCCTGTGAACTGATAGATTTTTTAAGATTCAATGTGCATTTCCTGAGTGAGATCTATAAGCAGCAACCGGTAAGTGCACCAGGTATGCACAACCGCATGGAATATCGTGCGCTCGAAGGGTTTGTACTGGCGGTAACGCCATTTAATTTTACGGCCATTGGAGGAAATCTTCCCACTTCAGCAGCCATGTGTGGCAATGTGGTTGTATGGAAGCCGGCAAATACACAGATCTATTCTGCCCAGATGTTCATGCGTATCTTAAAAGAAGCCGGGTTGCCCGATGGTGTCATCAACCTTATTTATGTTGACGGACCCACTATTGGAAAAGTTTGCTTTGCACACAGGGAGTTTGCAGGCGTTCATTTTACCGGATCAACAGGTGTTTTCAATAATATGTGGAAGACCATTGGTGAGAACGTGGCAGGTTATAGATCCTATCCGCGTATTGTAGGTGAAACAGGAGGAAAGGATTTTGTAATTGCCCACCGTACTGCTAACGCGCAGGTGGTTGCAACGGCCTTACTTCGTGGTGCATTTGAATTTCAGGGTCAGAAATGTTCTGCCGCATCAAGAGCCTATATTCCGTCCAATATTGCAGAGGAAGTGAAACAGCTGTTGGTAGATGGCATCAATGATTTCAGTATGGGCACTGTTGAAGACTTCGGAAATTTCATTAATGCGGTTATAGATGAAAAGAGCTTCAACAATATTGCAAAATATATTGATGGAGCAAAGAATGATCCCAATGCAAGAATACTGGCAGGTGGTGATTATGATAAATCAAAAGGATATTTTGTAAGGCCAACTGTAATAGAAGCCCTGGATCCAAAGTACGTAACCATGTGTGAAGAGATCTTTGGACCAGTGCTTACCATACATGTGTATGATGAAAATAAATTTGAAGAAACCCTTCACCTGGTAGATCAGACCTCTCCTTATGCACTGACAGGTTCAGTAATTGCACAGGACAGGTATGCAGTGGAACTGGCAACGGATAAATTAAGGAATGCTGCAGGTAATTTTTATATTAATGATAAACCAACCGGTGCGGTTGTTGGCCAACAGCCATTCGGTGGGGCCAGGGCCAGCGGAACAAATGATAAAGCAGGATCCCAGTTGAATCTATACCGGTGGCTGAGTGCAAGAACAATAAAAGAAACTTTTGTACCGGCAACTGATTTCCGTTATCCTTTCTTAAGAGGAGAGAGTGAAGGTATTTAACCTGGCAGGAAGACATGTATGTTTTATTGTGAGACTCCAACCGTTGTTGAAGAGGTGAAATGAAGTAATCAAAACAAATCATTCAGTACAGCTATATAGTAGTAATTATAAT
>CBIHLW010000521.1:0-2304 GCA_966210755.1 uncultured bacterium | reverse complement strand
TGTTAAGATGTTTTGTGAATCAACAATGAATTATTCAAATTCTGATAGAAACCAGGGCAGGGTCCCATGCAGGCAGCCAAGGTACTGACTTTTCACGTTTTACTTGCTAAATTTTCATGAAATTTGAAGTATGAAGCACCTCCTCTTTTTAATATTTATTTATAGTAGCCTTGTTGCATCGGCACAGCAAAAAATTGAAAAAAATACCAAAGAGATACTTGCAGGTGCCGAACGCATGCATGTATACCTTCCATTATTAAAAGGCAGGAAGGTGGGCATTTTCGCCAATCAGACATCAATGGTTGGAAGTACTCATTTGGTTGATACCCTCAAAAAATCCGGCGTGGACATCAGGGTCATCTTTGGACCGGAGCATGGATTTCGGGGTACTGCAGATGCCGGTGAAAAAATCGGAAACTATATTGACCAGCCAACCGGCATTCCGGTTATTTCTCTTTATGGAAGCAAACGAAGGCCTTCCAGGGATGATGTTAAAGACGTGGATATATTGATCTTCGACATTCAGGATGTTGGTGTGCGGTTTTACACTTATATATCGTCTTTGGAAGAATATATGAACGCCGCTTTTGAATACGGCAAACCCTTACTTGTTTTGGATCGTCCCAATCCCAACGGCCATTATGTAGATGGACCCGTTCTGGAAAAAAAATACAGGTCGTTCGTTGGTATGCAACCTGTACCTGTTGTATATGGAATGACCATAGGTGAATATGCCATGATGATTGCAGGTGAGAAATGGCTTTCAGAAAAAGCCAATGAAAGATATGAATATTATAAAAGGGCAGAGAACTCGCCTCCCGATACCCTGTTTCATTTTATGGTGATCAGGAATGGAAATTATGATCATAACAGCAAATACATATTGCCTGTAAAACCTTCTCCCAATCTTCCAACTATAACATCCATATACTGGTATCCCTCCACCTGTTTCTTCGAAGGCACCGTAATGAGTGAAGGAAGGGGTACTGAAAAACCATTTGAAATCTTCGGACATCCTTCGCTGCCAAAAGACCTTTACAGGTTTACACCTGTATCGAGGGATGGGGCGAAAGAACCCAAATTAAAGAACCAGGTTTGTTATGGATGGAATGTTAGCGGCAGCATTAAAGAAGTTTGCAAAAAGATTGATGATCGCATTCAGTTAAAATATTTAATTGAAGCCTATAAATTATTTCCTGATAAAGAAAAATTCTTCATCATGCCCAGGTCAGGCGATGCAGACCTGTCGTTCTTCAACAAGCTGGCGGGGAATAATGAACTCATGCAACAGATCAGATCCGGCGCTTCAGAGAAAGAGATCAGGAAAAGCTGGGAACCTGCCCTGTCCGAATTTAAAAAGATCAGGAAGAAATATTTGCTGTACAAGGATTTTAACTAGCTGATCATTTGCCCGATCAACCTGTGAATATTTTTACCTGATAATATCCGTCTTCAACAATAACTAAACAACAACCCAATTGCATCCCATCACCCACCAGTCGCTCCGCATTGTATTCATGGGAACTCCCGATTTTGCTGTGGCTTCTCTTGATGCCCTGGTAAATGCAGGATACAATATAGTGGGAGTAGTGACAGCTCCGGATAAACCTGCAGGTCGCGGAATGAAGCTCCAGGAAAGTGCAGTGAAAAAATATGCCCTGGAAAAAGGATTTCCTGTATTGCAACCGGTAAAATTAAAGAACCCTGAATTTCTTGAAGAACTAAAAAAATTAAAGGCTGATGTACAGGTTGTGGTTGCCTTCAGGATGCTTCCTGAACAAGTTTGGAATATGCCGCCGGGGGGTACTATAAATGTTCATGGATCTTTATTGCCGCAATACCGGGGTGCCGCACCCATTAACTGGGCCATAATAAACGGAGAAAAAGAAACAGGAGTAACCACCTTCATGCTGAAGCAGGAAATTGACACAGGTGATATTCTTCTGCAGACCAGGCTCCCTATAGGAGAAGATGAAACTGCAGGGGAATTACATGATAAAATGAAAATGGCAGGAGCTGAATTACTTGTAGAAACCTTGCAATCCTTTATCACGGGCAACATCCGGCCGAAGGCCCAAACGGAAATTCTATCCCCTAACGATACCCATTACCAACATGCACCCAGGATATTTACAGAAACCTGTAAAATAAACTGGGATCACAAGGTTGATGATATTCATAATCTTATCAGGGGGCTATCTCCATTTCCGGGTGCTTATTCCTTCCTTGATAATAAAATGATCTAGATCTTTAAAAGTGAAAAGGAAAGATCCGTACCTGCAACAGAAGCGGGTTCATTTGATA
>CBIHLW010000520.1:0-2309 GCA_966210755.1 uncultured bacterium | reverse complement strand
GGCCGTATCACCCGTTTTCAATGAGGAATCGGAAAGAACGGATGCCATCCGGTTCATAATTGAATTTAGCCAAAAGGAAAAAAACGATAGCCAGTATACCTATAAACTCCGGGATGCCTGCCATTGGGAAGTGGCGTTTGATAATGGCCTGGTATTTCAAAGTATGGCCCTGCTTGCAGACCAGGATAATGCAATGAATTCCTGGCGCAAGCACAGACATGCGTTCAGGGTAGCTGAAAATTACAGCTGGGACTGGGATGAGGAAGGGCAACAGCGTTTGTCTGTAAAAGATGAAACAGAAAGTGTGATTGCCAGGTTGATCGCGGGAACTGAACAAAATGGTTTTGCAGAGGAGATCTTCAATGCTATTCAGCTTTCTTTGAATGAGAAAAAATTCAGGGTTACCACAGTTAAAACGGACGAAGGGTTTGGATTCAGCTTGCGTGATAATGATGGTTTGATGCTGCTTTCAGGATATGAGGTATATAAAAGCCGAGGTGCAGCTTTCCTGGTTCTTCTCCGTGCGCTTGAAAAAGGCCGAATGGAATCCATGTATCTTAAATCTGGTGATGAGGGAAATCACCAGTTTACGTTCTTTCTTAAAAATGATGATCAACAATTCCTTGCAGAACATCCTTTTTTCTATGATTCACCAATGGAACGGGATCAGGTTCTACACAACACAATTATTTTTCTTCAAAACAAGCAAAGGCCTGCTAAAGAGGAAAAGCAGGATATCAGATTTGGTTATGCTCTTGGATTTGAAGGCCGGGAATTGTTTACTTCTGTTCAGAAATTTCGCAATGCGCGGGAAGCTTCGGAAAATGCCACCCAGGTTTTGATCCTGGCATCGTTAGCTGAAAATTACCGGTATGATAAAGAACCCGCCTCTGGCGTATATATATTGATGATTACCCAGGGCAACCAAGTATTGGCGAAACTGCCGGACAGCTATGCAAATGAAACGATTGCGGAAGGAGCAATGAGTGAGATAATTCAGGCAATCGGTTCACAGATGTACCATGTTCAACTGCAAACAATAGATTATAAATGGCAATTCCGTATATCACTTGGTCTTGGTAATAACCGCGCACAATTTCAAAGCGATAATGAATATGATAATCCGGATGATGTGCTGGCAGCTTTTAGTAAGATGTCGATGGACGTAAATAGCCTGAAGATCCATAGATCCGGTGAGCAGGTACAGCTCACTTCAAAATTCAGGATCAATAAGTTGCCTGTCACGGCATCAGCCTTTGACATGCAAAGTGGAGCATCAGCAGAAACGGCACTTGCAGTTTCACAGGCGCTATATCAGCTTGTAACAAGTGAAAACAAAAAAGCCTTGCAGCGATGGGTTAAAAAGGATGAATCAACAGGGCAGGGCAACTGGGTTTACCGGCTGGTGAACAAAGGGGACTATTATGCTTACCATTTGAATTGCAAAGAAGGGAAGGACTATTCTTCGCAATACATAAAAAGCCTGCATGCTTCGGTGAATGGCCAGCCTGATTATTTGTTATTGTGTCATGGTCCTGAGATCGTGCGTAAAAGAAAAGACCCGGTTACAGGTATCATCACCTATCATTATTTAATCAAAGCACGGAATATTTTCTATCCGGCAGATCCTGGTAAGGAGCTGGTGTTATTTATCAGTACCCAGGGATTTGTTTCACATCAGGATGCTTTACGATCTTTCGAAGATAATTACCTGTTGATCCTTAAAAGAGCTTCAAAGTCGTTGCACTACGGAAATGACAGGTTTATTTCACTGACAGAAATCATCAGGGATGATGGTGCATGCCGTATGAATGCAGATCCTGTTGTGTATGTACCGAAGGAAACGCTTGAAATATTTTTTGGAAGCGATACAGATAAAGCTATAAAAGAACTGGTGGAGATGGCTAAGAGCTATCCAATCCGCCTAAGTGGTAAGATTGGATATAAGTTTAGTTTTTACGACTATAAAAAGAAGTTCAGTTATTTTATAAGTTCAGCCATCTACCAATCGCCGCTAGAGGCCATGAAGGCATTTCTTATATTGCTGGTTCTAATAAAAAGCAAAAGGAACTTTTATCATTACTGCGATCCCGATACGGGAAAAACATTCATAGTTATACGGGAAGTGTTATTGGAAAGCAGGCGCCGTTTTCTTACACAGGACGATGCATGGGGACAACATGGCCTGGAAAAACTGATTGGCGTCTCCCAAACAAAAGAGGCATTTCATATTTCAGTGAATCCGGATGATTGTTGTTTTTCATTTTTTGTGGCCTGCAAATCAAAGATCATCCATCCATGTACCTATG
>CBIHLW010000519.1:0-2309 GCA_966210755.1 uncultured bacterium | reverse complement strand
GGATCGGGTTTCTCAGGTTTAAGTGCTGCATCTTACCTGGCCAAAGCAGGGCACCAGGTACATGTGTATGAAAAAAATTCCGGTGCCGGGGGCAGGGCAAGGCAATTGAAAACAGCATCAGGTTATGTATTTGATATGGGTCCAAGCTGGTACTGGATGCCTGATGTATTTGAATCCTACTTCAATGATTTTGGACATAAAGTGGATGATTTTTATGAGTTGAAATTGCTGGATCCATCCTTTGATATGGTTTTTGAAAACAATCAATTGCTAAGCATTCCGGCCTCTTATAATAAATTAAAGGAATTATTTGAGAGGCACGAAAGGGGAAGCGCTGTTAAACTCGATAAATTTATGGAACAGGCCCGTTTCAAATATGAAACAGGGATGAAAAAAATGGCTGAAATGCCCGGTCTTTCCCTAATGGAATTTGCCGACCGTTCCTTATTCAGTACTGCCTTGGGTCTGGATATATTTTCTTCTTTCAGCGGGCATGTAAGAAAGTATTTCAAACATCCCTACCTGACTGCACTCATGGAATTCCCGGTATTATTTCTGGGGGCCATGCCTTCTGATATGCCGGCACTTTATAGCCTGATGAATTACGCGGGCCTCAAGCTTGGCACCTGGTATCCAAAGGGTGGATTTGCAAAGGTGGTTGAATCCATGGTAGATGTCTGCAGAATGAATGGGGTGCGTTTCAGCTTTGATGCTGAAGTAGAAGAGATCCTGATTAAGGATAATCTGGTGGAGGGAATAAGGGTGAACGGGAAACAGGTAACATGTGATGCAATTGTTGCTTCTGCCGATTATCATCATGTAGAATCAATGTTGCTTCCTGAACAATACCGGAACTATACTTCCGCTTACTGGAGCAAAAAAACTTTTGCACCATCCTGTCTTATTTATTACCTGGGAATAAATAAAAAGATCAGGAATCTCCGGCACCATACCTTGTTTTTTGATGCAGACCTAGCCCGCCACTCCAGGGAGATCTACAAAAATCCCTCATGGCCTTCAAAGCCTTTGTTTTATGTATGCTGTGCATCCCGGTCAGATGAAGGATGTGCGCCGGCTATGCATGAAAACCTTTTTTTACTGATGCCCATTGCCCCGGGGCTAAATGATGATGAATCAACAAGAGAGAAATATTTCCAGATAATGATCAAAAGGCTTGAGTCATTAACAGGGGAAGAAAATTTAGTGTCACATATTGATTTTAAAAAGAGTTATTGCGTTTCCGATTTTATTTCTGATTATCATTCGTACAAAGGGAATGCATATGGCCTTGCCAATACGCTGATGCAAACAGCCATACTCAAACCCAAAATGAAAAATAAGAAAATTCCGAACCTATTCTATGCAGGCCAGTTAACCGTACCCGGACCAGGTGTACCCCCCGGTATCATATCGGGTAAAATAGCAGCACGTCAATTGGAAAAATATTTAAAGCATCAGCAATATGAAATTGATATTTGATCATTTGTCGGCAGAGGTTTGTAAAATGACAACCAGGGCCTATAGCACAAGTTTTTCAATGGGAATTTATTTTCTGAATAACCGTCTGCGTGCTCCCATTTATTCTGTTTATGGTTTTGTGAGACTGGCTGATGAAATTGTAGACAGCTTTGAGGGATATGATAAAAAATATCTCCTTGGCAAATTCAGGCATGATTGTTTTGATGCCATTGAAAAAAGAATTTCCAGCAATCCGGTTCTCAATGCCTTTCAGCATGCAGTGCATCAGTACCATATTGATATAGGCCTCATAGATACATTTTTGAAAAGCATGGAGATGGATCTTGAAAAGCAAACCTACACTTCTGATAAATATCAAAATTACATTTTGGGCTCTGCAGAGGTTGTAGGTTTAATGTGCCTACATGTATTTACCGAAGGAAACCTTGCCACTTACCAGGAGTTAAAGCCCTATGCAATGAAACTGGGTGCAGCTTTTCAAAAGGTAAATTTTTTGCGAGATATGAAGCATGATTACCATGTACTGGGTAGAATCTATTTTCCGCATGTTGACATTAAATTTTTTGATTCTGCAGCCAAAGCTCAGATTGAACAGGAAATTGAAAATGATTTTTTCATTGCTTTACAGGGAATAAGAAAATTACCCAACTCCTCAAGGGGCGGAGTTTATCTTGCCTATGTCTACTACAGGTCATTGTTTAAAAAGATAAAAAAACTGCCCGCGCCGGAAGTAATGAGCGCCAGGATAAGGATCAATAACAGCAAAAAACTGAGGCTGATGGTAAATAGTCTGGTTGAACATAAAATGACCCTGATTTAAGTTGCTGATA
>CBIHLW010000518.1:0-2324 GCA_966210755.1 uncultured bacterium | reverse complement strand
ATGCTTTGTGCAGCGGTATCAATACTTCTTAAATAATGATAACCCAGGTGGATGCGGTTATGGTTTACCCTGGATGCCATTTTCAGAATATCATTTTCTGCTTCTACCAGGTCTACTTTTACTTCTTTACTTGCCAGCAGGGCTGCGGTGGAACTGCCAAAAAGGCCTGCACCAATTACCAATACCTTCATTGTAATTATTTGATTTATCCCAAGCGATTATTAACTATTGCACTGCAGAATATTTGGAAGCTGTAAGGTTCCAGGTAATTCCTTTGATATATGATCTCAGGTGATGAAACTGTTTTGCAACGGCAAATTTTAAAATGGCTTTAGGTGCAGCTAAGAAACTAAAAAAAACTATGAAGACGAAAAACTGGGGAATATTTGTGTTTCTGCGCATGAAGAGAATTCGGTTTCTGGTATGATAATAAACCTTTATTGCGCTCTTTTTTCCCATAGTAATAGACTCCTTATGGTATATCAGGCCTTTTGCCTGGTAATATATTTTATAACCCGCTTTAATGATGCGGCTACTCCAGTCCCATTCTTCATAATATATAAAGAATTTTTCGGGGAACACACCCACTTTTTCAATAACCTCCCTTTTAACCAGCATGGCGCAGGCATGTGCACCGTAAGTATAACCTGAAGTATCGTGTTGTCCATTATCTTTTTCAAGGCTTCCAACCGCTGTTGTTCTCCCTGTGAAAATATTGATCGGATTGAAACCGGCATACTGAATAGTGTCCGGGTGGTGATAAAAACGGATTTTCGGACAGGTTACTCCAATTTCTTCATTTTCAAAGAAAGGCTCCAGGAGTACATTCAATAGGTCAGGTGTGATCTCAGTATCGTTGTTAACAATAAATATATAGTCGCCCTTTGCCTGTCTGATACCCCAGTTATTGCCGCCTGAAAATCCCAGGTTGGTCTCGCTTCTCAGTACCCTTGTGTTAGGAAAATTGCCTGCATTGATCTCATTGGTAGGGTCCACATCCGAACCCATATCGCATACCAGGATCTCGTAATTCTTATAATTTAATTTTCTGGTTGATTCCAGGAATTCACAGGTGATTTTTGTTTGATTCCAGGTGAGGGTTATAATAGAAATGAAAGGTGAACGATTAGGTAACATGATAAGGTATTTAGTGACGGATTAACGAAATCGGATACAAATATTACACATTGTTCTTTTGAAACAAAGCTTTCGGGGTATTGGCCATGATCCAGAGGTCGTAAAGGAGGTTTTCCTTCCGGGCATAAGATATATCCAGATTGATCCTTTCCTCGGTTGACATTTCCGACTGTCCTCTTTTCATGATCTGCCATAAGCCTGTAATGCCTGCCGGCGCCATAAACCGCTCTACGAAGTCATTGGTGGTAAGACTGGCGGCTTCATATAAAGGCAGGGGCCTGTTGCCAACAAGCGACATATCTCCCTTTAATACATTGAATAATTGTGGAAGCTCATCAAGGCTGGTATTGCGCAGGAATTTACCTATTCTGGTAATCCGGGGATCGTTTGAGATCTTAAAGAAAACTGCAGTTTCATTGCTTGCGGAATACTGGTTGAGGTGGGCAAGATCACTGATCTTTTTATCCGCATTCACCACCATTGTTCTGAATTTATAAAAATTGAAGATCCTGAATCCTCTTCCTGCTCTTTTAGAGTTATAGATAACCGGTCCTTTTGATTCTAATTTGATCGCCAGGGATATGATCAACAGCAGGGGGATCAACAGCAGAATGAGTAAGGAAGATATAATAATATCAAGGGTTCTTTTGAAGATATACCTGAAATTTATGGTTCCGGCATTTTCAGATCGCTGCACGTTCCCGTATTCTTTGGTCTTTTTCAAAAAAGAAACCTTGCTGGAGAAGTCGTACTGCCAGTTCCGTAAATCTATGATGTCATCAATAAAATCATTAGGCCTGAATTCAACCTTATCAGTAAAATGATGATCTGCGTAAATTACAGGAATGGACAGCATGCCGCGGTTGTTCATGAACGACTGAAAATCCTTCAGCGCCTTAGGATCATAGTTTACATCCATGATTATGATATCGATGGTACAAATGTTCCTGTTCTTTAAAACGATCTTGGCAGCTTCAAAATCTTCCGCAGTATAACCTTTGGTGAAATTGGAGGTAAGGAATTCAATGGCCGTAAGATCATCGCCAATATAAAGAAAACAATAAGTATTTCGGCTGTCAATGGCCGCAACTCTTAAATACCGGCTGATGTCCGATGGTGCAATTTTTTGGTGACTTTTTACTTGCATAACTTAGGGTTTGGTTTGATTAAGTCTACTAATTGCTTAC
>CBIHLW010000517.1:0-2334 GCA_966210755.1 uncultured bacterium | reverse complement strand
CCTCTCCCCTTGCGTACGAAGCAATTTCATAAGGCATGTAGGCAAATCCAATACCCATGGCTGTCAGGTAAAAATTATTGTTGGGAGCAAGGTTGTTTTCAAAAAGTCCTCCTTCCTGAAGCGGATCGGTTGGTTTCAGTTTATTTTGAATACGGAAATATTTTTCAAGGAGTTCACCCAGTATGTCAATGCCCTCCTGATTCAGCAGATCGCTTAATTCCAGTTTTTTATTTGTTTCCAGGCTGATGACCTTGTAACTGGTGCCATACATTCCATGGGCGCCACCATAATAAGAATAATGATAAGAAGCCAGGTTGAGCCATTTAGGTGAATGATAAGCTATCATGACCTTACTATGGGTTGATATAGCATATGCAAAACCATATTGCCGGATATCTTCCAAAGATTCATTTTTATAGTCTGCTACGTACTGGTCGAGGTAATCGTTTTTTTGTTTTGTGAAGATCATGCTTATGTCTTCCTCACCTGACGCTACTCCAAAAAGTTTTCTGATCTCCATTCCAATAGCCTTATCTGCAGGGCTTGCGTTTACCGGCCATACAGAAGCCAGGTCAATTGTGCCATAAGGCGTAAAGCTGGAATCAGGGATCAAAGCCCTTTCCCCTTTCAGAAATACATGGGTAAATGCCAGTAAAGTGTTGTTGGGGATGGCACTAAAGGCAAAAACTTTTTTATCATGATTCATTTGCCAGGTTCCCTCTGCTATATTATTTTTTATATCAAAAACGAATTGCTCCCCTTCATTCCAGTCTGTATAAGTATAGAGACTGATCTTACCTTGTATACTTGTATCCTCTCCTCTTAAAGATATAGGCTGATGTTTGGAATGATAATAATAATACCCAGCATATTCATTTCCTTCTTTATGTAAATGCATGGTGATGGGATGCGTACCGATCTTTCCCATAAGATGTTTGTACCAGCCTGATTCACCGGGTTGTGACAAGCCATCGAAGAAAATAAAAAAAGAAAAAAATAAAGTAATAAACCCACGCATGCATGCAGTTATTATATTTTAAATAAGGAGCTTATGCTTTCAGGCAAAGGCCATTGACCTGACTATCTTTGAAACACCGTATTCATCTGCCCATATCCGATCAATTCATCTGCACGGGCTCCGAACGGACGGAAGTAAACCAAAACGATATAACTATTTTCTGTTGCAAAATAGTTACCCTCAGTTATGCTAAAATCAGGAGATCCTTTTTTATCAAAAGGCATGGCAGCATAGAGGTAATTATAAAACCCCTGTTTCAGCATCATGGTTTTTTCATAAGCGCCACGTTCCGGGTTATATTTCATTTTACCGGTTGTATCAAAGCCATAATTGGTGAGTTCACCAAAAATATAAATATCATTGCCAGCCACCGGCAGGTTACCAGGTGGAAAATAACTGAAGCTCACTTTTGCATAATCTGCCTGCCAGTAAGGATTGATATTTTCGTAGGTTTCGATGATATAGCTCCCATTCAGATCGCGGAAATACACATAACCAAGATCATTCCTGCTTGGGTCCGGCTTCACTTCAATTCGTGTAGTATCACCCTTGTTATTGATCTCCTGTATCCTGTCGGTACGCATCCTGAAACTTCTCAGATCCACCCATCTGAATTCCTTTGCAGCCGCAAAAGAGGTAATGGCCTCGTCACTGTATTCGTAATAATTTCCACGATATATAGTTGGACGGTCGATATAGGTGGAGGTCATCCAGTTATTATTTTGCAGGATCACCACTTTGATATCATTAGGACTCATTACGTTTATCCTGTTATCGGTCTGAACAACAATATTCATTCTTTGCGCAGTGCGGAATAAAGGACCGCTGAATGGCTGCAGCGCCTGCGACTGAACGGTAGCTTTATTATCCAGCACTACCATTCTTCTTGTAAATACAATTTTTGAAGTATCGTTATCAAGAAAAACTTTTAATAAATAATTACCTGATTTTGATGGATAACAATTCCGGTCGGGTATAGGTGTCTGGTAGTGGATGTATTGTGTGGAAGCAAGAGAAGAGTTTCGGTAATTACTGATCCTGTTATTCTGAAAGCCTTTGATATAATCAAACGGTCTTAAAATGCTTGGCGACCAGTCGGCATTGCACAGCTGGAAAGTATAATAATAGTTTTTCACCCTGTTGGTAAGGTCATCAAAATGCAGTTCGAGTCCGCCGGTACTGCCCAATGCAATTACAGGAAATGAAACCTGGTCGCCCGACTGGTATAATTTGATGGATTTGATATTGGCATCATATACGTCACCTTGTGCGTTCAAAAGTCCATTAAAATATATGGAAGCACAAAACAGAAAGAT
>CBIHLW010000516.1:0-2336 GCA_966210755.1 uncultured bacterium | reverse complement strand
GGTTCCCGTGCCTGTGCGGTCGTTTTTTTGCACGCCATTATCCAGAATATGCTTAAGAAGGTCCAGGTACTGCTGCATGGGCCGCAATATAAGAGAATTGCACATTCCGGATCATTAAGTTTCTCATGCCGGGGGATAACCTGTGTATTTATTTTCTATGATTTATTTCTTAATTTAATGTGAACTAAAACAAACTGTATGAACATAACTTTACCCCACCGCATCAAGAATGATTTAGGTGAAGAACTCATCTTTCACCGGATGGAAAATGAGGATGGTGAAGAAAAGCTTATTGTGGAATGTTATGTTGAACCCAATGCAGGTCCTATCATGCATACCCATCACAAACAGGATGAATCCTTCACCGTTTTAAATGGAAAGCTTGGCTATCAGTTGAAGGGTGAAGAACCCTGTTTTGCAGGAGTAGGCGAAACAGTTTTTTTCAAAAGAGGAGTACCCCACCGTTTCTGGAATGCCGGAAAAGATGAATTGAATTGTTATGGTTATATCAAGCCTGCAAACAATGTAGTTTTTTATCTCACCGCATTATTCAATGCGCAAAAGGAAAGTGGGAAGGAAATACCCGAACCATTCGATGCTGCTTATCTTTTGTACCGTTACCGTAAAGAATACGGGATGCCGGGACTTCCCAGATTTGTAAACGCTGTGATCATCCCTGCAACCTATACAATCGGGAAATTAAGAGGCAGGTATAAGAAATTTGAGCAGGCACCCGAACCAATGTAGAAGAGCGAAAGTGAGCGTGGGAGCACCCTTGCTCCCGCTCTTATTCGGTGGGCTGTACTGGATTCGAACCAGTGACCCCTACCCTGTCAAGGTAATGCTCTAAACCAACTGAGCTAACAGCCCTGTTTAATTTTAAATCAGGAATAAAGAATGCGAAGTAATCTCTATTTCAAATATTCGCAAAATAATTAAGTGATCATACAATCTGCTGAATTGACAGCTTTGCCGAATCCTGAATTCAACTGATCTTCCTTCTATCCATTTCCCTTTTTATCAGATTTAATTCCCTGCTTGTTTGTCCACCAACCGAAGTATTTTCCTCGGCACGGCGCATCAGGTAAGGCACAACATCTTTAATGGGACCGAATGGAAGGTATTTACTAACACTGCAACCGGCTTTGGCCAGATTATAGGTTATATTATCGCTCATTCCAAATAACTGGCTGAAATGCACATGTGCATGATCAGGCGGTAATCCCTTTTCATTTAATAACTGCACTCCAAGCAGATTACTCTGTTCGTTATGTGAGGCTATGATCACACCAATTTGTTCAAGCCTGTCAATACAGAACCTTACCGCTTCATTATAATCCTTATCGCAGGAAATCTTATCGGGTTGTATGGGTGATGGATAACCTTTTGATTTGGCTCTTTTTCTTTCTTTCTCCATATAAGCGCCTCTTACCAGTTTAATGCCAAGCAGGAAATTTCTTTCAAGCGCTGCTTCATAGGATTGCATAAGAAAAGTTAGCCGGTCATGCCTGTAAAGCTGCACGGTATTGTAGATCACCAGCTTTTCCCTGTTGTATTCATCCATCATCACCATGATCAGCGCATCTACCGGATCCTGTATCCAGGTTTCTTCGGCATCCACCAAAAACCCGATGTTGGCTTTATCTGCTGCCTCACTAATCTTTTTTATTCTTTCATGTACTCTTTGCCATTCCTTTGATTCCATGGCATCAAGTTCTGCAAGGGCAGCATGATACCGTTTAACCAGGCTTGTAGCTTCGGCCGCGTGCATGAGCGTGTCCAGTTTTTCAAGCAAACCAAATCTTGCAATACCGGTTACTTTTACACTCATAAAAGGAACATTCGGCTGGGTAGAAGCAAAATTGATCACACGGATAAATTCATTACATGCCTGGTCATAATTTTCTTCACCTTCCTTACCCTCCACTCCATAATCCAGGATCACTTTCACATTATATTCCGCCATCCTGCGGGTAACCGCAACTGTTTCATCAAGTGATTCCCCCCCTACAAATTGTCTGAAAATGGTTTTCCTTATCAAACCCTTTACGGGCAGGCCCGCCCTGATGGACCATGGAGCAAGGCTGGTACCCAGTTTCACCAGCCATGGTTTTCCCATCATTGAATAAAGCCAGTGGGCCTGCTTCAGGTCTTCATTGGTGCGGTGGGCAAATGCAACTTCCGTATTATCGAACGAGATATTGGTATTCATGGCAGGCAAAAGTAGTAGAAGAAATTAATAGTTATGCATGATTGATGTCAGCCGGGATGGTGAATCGGTAATCTCTCATAAATTAAAAATCAAACCTGTTAATGAATCCAGCCAGGTAAACTGA
>CBIHLW010000515.1:0-2348 GCA_966210755.1 uncultured bacterium | reverse complement strand
TGCTGATCCTGACCGGCAAAGCATATGCTGCTTCCCTTTCCCATTCCATAAAATTCCTGAGTAGGTATTTTTTAAAGTCCTCCAGTTTTGTAACATTTCTGCAACAGTCAATAGGATTGATCATGCCATCGAAATCGGATCCGATGCAGATGCTTTCTGCCACCAGGGCAGGATTGATATTATTCTTACCTGCCAGTGCAAAAAAATGGAACACATTATTCATAAAATGTCTTGCATGATATCGCAGATAATTTTGCCTGTCCGTTTTTAAGATATCATATACATCCAGGTAATCCGATTCCGTTAAACTGGAGTTCTCCACACCTGTAAAGAAATTTTTTTCCTGCATGCTCACCACTTCCATGTCGAAAATATCATCTACATAATCATCGCCAAGAAAGATATCATCAGGCAGACCTAAAATGCGCTGGTCCATTGAAAGACCAATGAGGCCACCGGAGAATATAATATTGATCACATCATCATCATAAAGATTTATGCTGCTGCAATTGAATGCCGTACCGGCCAGATATCCTGCAGGTTTGTAATATTTTATCCTCAGATACCCACCATCCAGTTCATCTTTTTCCATAAAATATTTTCCCCTGTCAGATGAATGGATACCGGTTAAACCGGCATGCGTACATATATAGGGTCTGTTGCCTGTATGGTAATCTTTCAGCTGCTTTCTTGCCAGCAAACTCATATGCTTTACATCCAGCAGGATACCCTTTTGATCCATTCTTTGCAATAACCTGAATCCATGTGGTGAAATGCCCTTACCCATAGGATAGAAAGGTTCGGGTTTGAAGATCTGGATACCAAATGCATGGTTGCAGAATTCATTTTGCTGCAAATGTGCCATATTGATGGACAGCAGCCTGTTGTTGTCCGTAAAATTTTCAAAATTGTTCCAGAAGTCCTGCCATTTCTCATCTTCCCTTTTACCCTGTTGAACGCCCATGAATGCATGAGCACCTTCAAGAATTAAGAAGGCATGTAAAGTATTCCCGTCAGAAGGTTTATACTGGCTAAATGCTGACATGATCTTTAATCTTCTTCCGTGATTATTTTCATGTGCCAGCAGGTTAGCCAGTTCCTCATTAAGCATTTGAAAATAAATATCTCCGGAAGCAATATCCCTGATCCTGTTTAGATCTATATAGCTGGTTTGTTCCTGTTCAGCCAGCAAATTAATGAGACGGTCGCGCATCATGGCTGATTCGGGCGGGTGAAGTGCCAGTCCAATAATATTAACGCCACCATCAAGCAATTGGGTGATTGCAGCCTGCGAATCAATCACTCCGTTGATGCCCTGGCACTTCAATATCCTGGTAAGCAGGGTTGGATTTTGAAACTGAATGTTCACCAGGTCCCATGGCCCCGGAAGTGCAGCAGGATCACACATCTGCGCTTTGAGTGCGGGGTGGACGTGGAAGTCAAGGATAGGCATGGGGAATTCAGGTTTAGGGGTTAGGGTGTAGGGTTTGGGTCGTTTACAGAATGATGTTCTTTACAAATTACATAATGTATAAAAGAAATGCATGCTAATAAAAAAACTTCACGACCAAAAACCTACACCCTACACCTTACACCCTACACCTTACACCTTACACCCTATACCCTACTATACCCTCCCCGGTTTGCCGGTCCATACTTTTTTGCCCTGTATCCTCCTTACCAGGTACATGATGCCGACGAAAATGAAAAAGAATGGTCCGAGGAATCCAAAGAGCGCTATGAATTTGGTTCCATAGAATTTTCCCATTGGCCTTCTCAGTCTTTCAGATATGATGTACATGCTTGGCACCATCAACAGTGTAAGGAAGAAAGAAAATATCAATCCGAATATGATGGTCCAGCTTAATGGTCCCCAGAATACAACGCTGTCACCTCCGAAAAAAATGTCCGGGTCAAGGTGCTGGAACATGCTTACAAAATCGATATTGAAACCAACTGCAAGCGGAAATAATCCAAGCATGGTGGCAATGGCAGTTAACATTACAGGGATGATACGGATCTTTCCGGCCTGGATAGCTGCTTCCCTTGTTCTGAAACCGCGGCCTCTTAATTCATCTGTAAATTCTATCAGCAGGATACCGTTCTTGATCACAATGCCGGCTAAACCAATGATCCCTACTCCAACCATGATAGTAGGCATGGTCATACCTGTGATGGCAAAACCAAGGAACACGCCAATCACTGAAAAGAAGATCTCTGTCAGTACAATAAATGGTTTACTCAGGCTATTGAATTGTAAAACAAGTATCAGGAATATCAGTAGCAATGCAATCAGTAATGACTGGCCGAGAAAAGCCATGGTTTCCGCCTGTTGTTCACTTTCACCG
>CBIHLW010000514.1:0-2362 GCA_966210755.1 uncultured bacterium | reverse complement strand
CTTGTAGCCCAAACAGGCTGTAAAAAGTCTTTTCTCGATGTTCCGCCACAGGCCCAGCAACCCGGCCAGGCGTTCTGGAAAACTCAGGAGGATGCTACACAAGCCGTAAATGCCATGTACGCCAACCTCCGTTCCTGGGAAATGGTGGCCTTTGCTCCTATTGCCATTGAAAGCATGGGTTCTGATGAAGTGGAAAAAGGAAGCAGTCCGGGCGATGCAACCTTCATGAACAACTTCGATAATTTCACACATACCTCCACCGAAGGTCAGGTAAATGATTTCTGGCTTGGACAATACAGAAGTATCAACCTTGCCAATCAGATCATTGACAATATTCCTGATATTGAAATGGATGCAACCTTAAAATCTCGTTACATAGCAGAAGCCAAATTTATACGCGCTTATAATTATTTCAGACTGGTGCGTGCCTTTGGCGGTGTACCGCTGCGGTTGAATCTTCCTGCCAATCCGGAAGAATTCAATCTTCCAAGGTCTTCAAAAGAAGAAGTGTATGCAGCCATTGAAAATGACCTGACTGATGCAGCAGCCGTATTGCCGCAAACCTATGGCCCTGCAGATGTAGGCCGCGCTACAAAAGGTGCCGCTCTTGCCCTGCATGCAAAGGTGGCCATGTACCAGCAAAAATGGGCTGATGTTCTGGCCAAAACAAACCAGGTAATGGGAATGGGTTATTCTTTGTTCCCCAGCTTTGAAGGAACATTCAGGATCCCAAATGAAAATAACCAGGAATCTATTTTTGAGATCCAGGCACAGAAGTTACCAAGCATCCCCGGTGCTACCAACAGCCAGTACTCACAGGTACAGGGTGTAAGAGGCATCAATTGGGGCGGATGGGGTTTCCATGTTCCAACTATTGAACTGGTAAATGCATTTGAAGCTGATGATCCAAGAAGAGATGCCACCATCATTTTCAGGGGTGAAACAACTCCGCAGGGTGATGTGGTTCCGCCAACAGGTGACAATCCAAGGTATAACCAGAAATCATATGTGCCTTCCACTTACTGGCAGTCAGGATTTACAGAAGGTGCAGACCAGAATATCCGGGTGATCCGTTATGCCGAAGTGTTGCTGATGAATGCTGAAGCAGCCAATGAATTAAATAATCCCGCCCAGGCAAAAACATCATTGAATGCGTTAAGAGCAAGAGCAAGAGGTGGCAATAACGCTATTCTTCCAGATGTTACTACCAATGATAAAGTACAATTGCGTGAAGCCATATGGCATGAAAGAAGAGTGGAACTGGCTATGGAGTTCGACCGCTTCTTTGATGTGATCAGGCAGGGCCGCGGTGCGCTTGTTTTTGGTCCTAAAGGATTCCAGGCTGGTAAAAATGAGCTGATGCCGATACCTCAGAATCAGATCGATCTGAGTGCAGGCGTACTGACCCAAAACCCGGGTTATTAATAACTACTAAAAAAAGTTTTATGCAATTACCAAATAAAAATTTCTGGAAGCTCTGTGCAGCAGGATTGCTCCTGAGCACAACTTTATTTTCCTGTACTGATAAGGATGGGATCAATGATTATAAACCCATCAGGCCCATTGGCGGCTATACCAGTTCGAGCGAAATTGCTCCCGGTGCACTGGTAGCTAAATGGTCGTTTGATGGTAGTGTTATTGACAGTGTAAATAACCTCAATGGCACAGCTACCAATGTTACATTCACAGCCGGCCGTAAAGGACAGGCTTTAAAAGGATCAGCCAATGGTTTTGTTTCTTATCCAACACCCGGCACAAACATTACTGATCTGGAGAGTTTCACCATTACCATGTGGATCAATACCGACAAGCATGATGGTGGCGCCCAGTCCGTTTTCATGCTTCCCCGAACCAGTGATTTCTGGGGTAATATGTTCATGCTGATCGAAGGAAATAACGGACCTACTGATTCCATGCTGGTGAAATTTCATTTTAATGGCCAGTGGGCTGAATTAACCGGGAACAACAGGCTGCCTTCCATGTATGGCGGATGGAAACACCTTGCATTTACCTACAATGCCACAACATCCAAATTCAATGTGTATCTCAATGGCCTGAAAAGATCATTGCCGGCGAACATTACCGACAGAACCAGTGGCGGTAATCCATTAGGACCATTGAATTTTACCGATGTATCAAAACTGATCATCGGCGGATTTCAACAACATCTTGGTACACCATGGAATAATCCTGATGGCTGGATGTTGAACTATACCGGATTGCTTGATGAATTCAGGATCTTTAATATGCCTTTGTCAGACACAGAGATCAATTCTCTATATAAATTAGAAGCGCTGGGCAGATAATAATTTTCTTTTTTAAGGGTTGCCATTCAGGATGGCAGCCCTTTATTTTCTCCCTT
>CBIHLW010000513.1:0-2363 GCA_966210755.1 uncultured bacterium | reverse complement strand
AATTCAAACAGCTTTTCGGTGTCGCGCTGGGCAAATGAAAACACCACTAAAACTGCTACAAACATGATTATTACCAGACTCTTTTCAACAAATTTTATTTTCATTTCCATACCCTAGCGTGCTGCAATATAAATCAATAAAAATTATACCCTGTCCTTTTTATGTGTTTCCCATCCGTGATTCAGTTCCATTATAAAAGAACGCATTTGCCTGGCGCCCGTTCTTTTTACGGCTGATGTTAAAAAATAAGGTGGTGGGGCCTCCCACGTTTGCAACAAGGCCCTGATAAAATCATTTACATTATTAGCAGCTTCCTTCACCGTGCTTTTATCCGATTTTGTAAATGCAAGGGCAAATGGGATCTGCCATTCACCCAGCTGATTGATAAATTCAAGATCATTTTCCTGTGGTTTGATACGGCTATCTATCAATACAAAGAGGTTTACAAGATTTTCTCTTTTCCTGATATAATCTTCAATCATTTTTTTCCAGGCCTTACGCTGACTCATTGATCTCTTTGCATATCCATATCCCGGAAGATCCACCAGATACCATTTCTTTTTGTCACTTGACATGATCTCAAAATGATTGATCAATTGTGTTTTTCCCGGTGAAGAAGAAATTTTTGCCAGTTCTTTTTTACCGGTGAGCATATTGATAAGCGATGATTTGCCAACATTGCTCCTTCCAATAAAGGCATATTCGGGCCGGTCCGGAGCCGGACATTTATCTACGGACGGACTGCTGATAAGGTACTCGGCCTTGATGATCTCCATGGAGCAAATGTAAGAGTAGTTCAAAGTTCATAGTTCAATGTCTGTTTCCCGATTACCCAGGTATCATTTCAAATACAACAGATTACATACAATGCTCCGGCAAAGGAATTCAATAATAAATTTTTTTGCTTATTAAATTCTCCCAATACAATAAACGACCCCACTTTGAACTTTGATCTATGAACTTTGATCTCCTCCTTACCTTTGCGCTCCATGACAAAATTCGCCCATGATAAAATAAAACCCTATGCTGAAGAGGGTTCAAAGAAGGAACAGGTTGGTGAAATGTTTGACCAGATAGCACCGCGCTACGATTTCATGAACCGTTTTTTAAGTGCCGGGATCGATAAAAGCTGGCGCAGGAAAGCCATCAGGAGGTTTCAAAACGATGGTGTCCGGTCTCTTTTGGATGTAGCCACAGGTACAGGCGATATGGCTATTATGGCTGCAAAAATGCTTAAACCTGAAAAGATCACAGGTATAGACATCTCCGAAAAAATGCTTGAAATCGGAAGAAAAAAGATTGAAAAAGAAGAACTTGGAACGAAGATTGAGTTACTGGCGGGCGATGGCGAGACAATAAATTTTGCTGATAGTTCGTTTGATGGCGTAATGGTGGCCTTTGGGATAAGGAATTTTGAAAATCTTGAAAAAGGGCTGATAGAAATCAAAAGAGTATTGAAACCCGGCGGACGATTGGTAGTTCTTGAGTTCAGTAAACCAACTTTGCCCGGAGTAAAGAGCATATATAATTTTTATATGCGTTCTATAGCTCCGCAAATGGCCCGGCTTTTTAAACAAAACAAAAAAGCTTATCAATACTTAAACGATTCTGCCAGGGCTTTCCCCGACCGTCAGCATTTTGATCTTATTTTAAAACAAGCAGGTTATTCTGATACCACATGGAAACCGTTAAGTTTAGGAATATGTTGCATTTACAGTGGAAGAAAGCCTTCAACCTGACAGGCCGGGCTTTTATTCTGGTAGCCTTGCTGATCTCTTCAGGGAATGCATTTGCACAACAGGAGATTTACCGGGAAGAACAGGATTACAAACCCTATTATTTCGGACTTTCCCTTGGTGCGGTGTATTCGCGTTTCCAGGTGGAACACCATCCCAGCTTTTTTCAACAGGACTCCATCCTGGTAGCCGAACCCGGAAATACGCCCGGAATCACCCTGCGGCTGGTGGCAGGACTCAATCTTTCCCAACGCTTCGAACTCAGGTTCAATCCGGGATTGATCTTTACAGACAGGCCCATATTATATACGCTTAATCCCAACTATCCCGGTGATTTTGACCAGGGGCATCATGTTAAAAAAAGCGTTGAATCCATCATAACTACTTTTCCGCTTCACTTCAAATTCAAATCTGACCGCATTGGAAATTTCAGGGTTTATATGCTGGCGGGTGGCAAACTTGATTTTGATCTTGCATCAAATGCCAAAAAAAGAAAACTGGAAGACCAGCTCAAGATCAGGAATATGAGCTATGGAATTGAAGGTGGCATTGGTTTTAATTTCTACCGCAAAAGCGTTACCATCACACCAGAGATCAAGATCAGTAATGGATTGAACAATCTCCATG
>CBIHLW010000512.1:0-2384 GCA_966210755.1 uncultured bacterium | reverse complement strand
GTATTAGCAAACAAGGGTGATAGAATGCTCCCGGGATCTGGGGATGAGCATAGTTTTCTGACACAACCTTACTTACAGGCTTTGAATGCCAATCAAATCAGTATCCGCTGGATCACAGGTAAACCATCCTACAGCTGGGTAGAATATGGAGAAGGCGGTGTCATGAATAAGAAAATTCATGCCGTAACAGATGGCCTGGTAGATGCCAACAACAGGGTAAATGAAGTCGTTATAGACGGGCTGGTTCCAGGCAGGCAATATCAATACAGAGTCGTATCAAAAGAGATCGTAGAATTTCAGCCGTATAAACTGACTTATGGTGAAACCATTAATACACCAGCCTATTCCTTTTAAACCATCAATCCTGCTGCAACGGAAGTAAGGTGGTTGGTTCTCAATGATATTCATGACCGCCCTAAGTCTTATGCAGAACTACTCAAATTGAATAAAGAAGAACCCTATGATTATGTTTTTCTTAATGGAGATATGTTTGATTATCAAACAGACGAAAAACAGATCATCGACCATTTATTAACTCCATGTACTGCCTGTTTTGCTTCCGTAAAACCCATGCTGTTTGTCAGGGGTAACCATGAGACAAGAGGTAAGTTCGCACGGAATCTGAAAGATTATTTTACCAACCCCGGAGGACAATATTTTTCTTATAAATGGGGGCCGGTATTTGCCATTGCACTTGATACGGGTGAAGATAAAGAAGATGATCATCCGGTATATGCAGGTATTGTTGATTTTGATAACTACCGGGAACAACAGGCTTTATGGCTGGAAAAGCAAATGCAGACGGATACATATAAAAAAGCAAAGTACCGGGTGGTGATGATGCATATACCTCCTTTTTATTCAGGAGATTGGCATGGAAGTATGCATGTGCGTAAACTGTTCTCCCCGCTGTTTGATAAGTATAAAGTGGATATGGTCATTTCAGGACATACCCATAAATATGGCATCCATCCACCTGTATCAGGAACACACAATTATCCCATTATAATTGGTGGTGGACCAACTGAGGGTAAAAGAACGCTGATAAAAGTAAAAGCGGATGCAAAAAGCCTGCAACTCCGCATGCTGCGCGATGATGCAACGGAAATAGGAAATTATAATGTAGACGCCAGGATGATTGATGATCCTAAATAGTTTATGGTTCCAGGAACTTCATCTGGTCTGCTAAATCCTTAAATTATTTTTGGGGACCAGATATCCAGCAACAAGAATTTACAATCGTTTACATTCAATTGATCGGTAGATCCGGGACTTTAAGGTGGAAGTTGACTACTTTAGGTGAAAGGAATTTTTATGTTGAAAATCAGGTTGGTCATTTTTATTATCGGGCTGTTCATTCCATCCCTGGTATTCTGCCAGCAACCTGTTTTGTCTAAACTCAAAGTGTTTATTGATTGCAGCGGAACCTGGTGCGATATGCAGTTTATCCGGTCTGAAATAAATATTGTTGATTTTTTACTGGACAATAAAGCTGCTGATCTGCATGTGCTGGTAACCAACCAGCCTGCAGGTAACGGGGGCTCCCAATACCAGCTTATCTTTTTTGGGCCGCATGCATTTAAGAATATGGCAGATACGCTCAGGTTCAATATCAATCCCAATGCTACGGAAGTTGAACACAGGGATCTGCTGCTCCAATACCTTAAAACAGGTTTGGTTCCTTTTATTGCAAAAACAACTGCTGTAAAAAATATAACGATAGGTTTAAAGGCGGAAGAAAACGCCGGAAAGGATTTGCCTGCAGATAGCATTACAACTGATCCCTGGCGTGCCTGGGTAATGCGCATAGGGGTGAATGGCAATATGA
Organism: uncultured bacterium; assembly: GCA_966210755.1. Classification (GTDB taxonomy): domain Bacteria; phylum Bacteroidota; class Bacteroidia; order Chitinophagales; family Chitinophagaceae; genus Flavisolibacter. The sequence goes on along the minus strand of CBIHLW010000512.1, from coordinate 556 downwards.
ATGCTGATGCGAATTATAAAAATACAAGCTACAGTGGTAACTTTTCCGCCAACCGCATTACAGATGATATTAAAATCGGTATGGGTTTATATTATAGCCGCAACAAAGCCGTCTTTGAATATGAAGACAACGGTACTGCCGAACAGTTTGTAGTCAATAACCATAACTGGTCCTTTAACCATTACCTGGTAAAAAGCATCAGTCAGCACTGGAGCTGGGCATGGGAAGTTAAGTTAAGCCAGAATAGTTTTTCGAACAGTAAAAGCAGGCTCTTCCTGAGCCCGGCCCTGGAATACAATATCTTTCCCTATAAACAGGTCAATAATAAACTCCTTACACTCAGCTATGGACTTACGGTAAGAAAGAATCATTATTATGATTCCACGATTTATAATAAAACAAAAGAGGTTCTGTACGGCCACAAGGCAACCGCTTATCTTTCACTGAACCAGAAATGGGGGATGACCTATGCCGGGTTATCCTACCATAATTATTTTCATGACTGGTCATTTTTTAACCTCGGTGTGGATCTCTATGCCAATGTCAGGGTCACCGG
>CBIHLW010000511.1:0-2387 GCA_966210755.1 uncultured bacterium | reverse complement strand
GGAAGCAGGTTGATAAAAGCTCCTGCCTATTTTGAGCAACTGCAAAATCAAATTTTATCTTTAACAGATGCAGGAGACAGATAAACCTTCAAAAAAGAAACCCTTTTTCCCGGTAAAAAAAGAACTGCGTACTTACCTGAAAACACACGGCAGGGAGATCAATCTTCCCGTTTCATATACCGATCTTTTAAATATTACTTATTCTGTTCCTTTAAAGGATAAGGCAGGCAAGGATACCTTGTGGGAAAAAGCCTTGTATGACATGAAGGATTGGGAGTTTTTAAAAGAAGGCCTGATAAAATTGTATGCTATCATTAAAACCGAAGGTGATTATACTTTTACCAAACATCTTGATGTGGCAAGGATCGATTACTGCACTTTTGGAAACAGTAATCCTTTCCGAATCAGGATTGTTAACAGGTATAATGATAATTATGACCATTATTATATCAAGAAAGAGGATGCATCAAGGGTTTATGGTCTGGAACTTGAGCATTTGTTGTCGCCCAACCGCATCAGTTTCCTAACGGGAAAAGATACCCTGATAGAGGAACATATACCCGGATTGCCCGGAGATGTGTTTATAAAAGATTATCTCGATAAACCTGAAACAAATAAAATAAGGCTGGCCAAGGAATTTGTAAAATTCAATGAACGGTGTTTCATCAGATTGTTAGGAGATATGCGCAGTTATAATTTCGTGGTAAACATTACACCTGATATCGAAGATTACCAGTACCGGATCCGTGCTATCGATTTTGACCAGCAATCATTTGAAGGCAGGAAAAATCTTTACCTGCCACAGTTCTTTAAGGAAAATCTTCCTTTTGTAGACCTTACAATGAAATACCTGAACAAGGATTCTATTGAACAATACCAGGCTGAAGAAAGAACCCTGATCGCTTATCGCATGGCCGCCTCGCGATACAGGATTATGGACCTGCTAAATATTATGATCCTGGATACGATCTCAACGGAGGAGAAAAAAAATCAGCTTAAGCATGAAATGGCCGATTATTTTCAGCATAAGGCCTTTACCCGGTGCAAAAGCATGGGAGAGCTGGTAAAGCAGGTACTCAGGTATACCCTCAAACCTCATCTGTCGCGTATACAACGGAATCTGGGAAAAATAATCGATTGAATAGTGATGCCTGGACCAGTAAAATTGTCAATGGGCTTTCCTCCTGCCCCTTGCCTATTGCTTATTGCCAATTATCTTTGCCCCACTTCAAAATATTAAATATGGCTAATAAAATTGTTGAACTTTTGGGCGACCAGGCCGATTATCTTTTAAACCATACCTGCAAAACCATTGAAAAATCAAGCTTACACCTTCCATCTCCTCATCATGTAGATGAATCGTGGATCAATAGTAACAGAAATAACCAGACCTTACGCAGCCTTCAGGCTTTACTCGATAAAGGCCGTTTGGCAGGAACGGGATATTGCAGCATCTTCCCTGTTGACCAGGGAATTGAACATAGCGCAGGTGCATCATTTGCACCCAACCCCATTTATTTTGATCCTGAGAATATCATCAAACTTGCCATTGAAGGTGGTTGTAATGCAGTAGCCTCTACTTATGGTGTTCTTGGTATCATGAGCCGTAAGTATGCACATAAAATTCCTTTCGTTGTAAAGATCAACCACAATGAGTTTTTAAGTATGCCTAACCGTTTTGACCAGACCATGTTTGGATCTATCAAAAGTGCATGGAATATGGGAGCTGTGGCTGTTGGTGCTACTATCTATTGGGGCAGCGCTGAAAGTGCAAGGCAGTTAAAGGAAGTTGCAGAAGCATTTGAATATGCACATGAACTTGGAATGACAACCATTCTATGGTGTTACCTCAGAAATCCCGGATTTAAGGTAGAGGGTGTGGATTATCATACATCTGCTGACATGTCGAGCCAGGCCAATCACCTTGGCGTTACATTGCAGGCCGATATCATCAAACAAAAATTGCCTACGAACAATGGTGGTTACAATGCTACCAAACACGGTAAAACACATAAGCTGGTTTACGAAAAGCTCACATCCGATCATCCAATCGATCTCACCAGGTACCAGGTTCTGAATTGTTATAACGGCCGTGTGGGTTTGATCAATAGCGGTGGTGAAAGCAAGGGAGAGAGTGATCTGGTTGAAGCAGTAACCACTGCTGTTATCAACAAGCGTGCTGGTGGTATGGGACTGATCCTGGGAAGAAAGGCTTTCCAGCGTCCATTTGCTGATGGAGTTAAAATGCTCCAGGCCATTCAGGATGTTTATCTGGATAAGTCGATCACTATTGCTTAAAAAGAATGGTGATAGTCATTACTTTACTGATTTACAATAAAAAAAATCCGGAGCGCTACCGGATTTTTTTTATGCATTTAGTCTATAAA
>CBIHLW010000510.1:0-2393 GCA_966210755.1 uncultured bacterium | reverse complement strand
TTCTTTTGATCCTTAATTACTTTTCCCTGCAAGTTTTAATATCAGGCAGTTACCCCCAAGTGAAAAAGACCCCATATACAAGAGATTTTTCCCTGATTAGATAAACTTTTTTACTGCAAGTTTAATTTTCCGGAATAGATGAATGGGAATAATAAAAGCCGCATGACCTAAGTCGCTCCTATAGGGGGACCTACTGCGCCAGCGATATCCTCACCTGCAATCCTGCCCTTGTAGTAGTAATTGGTGCAGTTGTGGCGATCTTGGGTATCACACGGTTTTGTTCGAAATAAAATTTGAGATTGACCCGCTGATTAACAACATAGTCAATTGATGGAGCTATCCTTATAACTTTTTGTCCTGATGTTCCGAAAGACTGATTCTGATCCAGCTTGCTGTTGGCAGTGGCATCGTCACGCAAACTGAAATCAAAACGGAAGGTTACATCATTATCCAGCTTCTTACCATTTTTACCTATACGCAGATTTTGAAGGAAGGGCATTCCCTTACGGCGCCAGTCCATTCCAATGGTAAATTCTGTTGAATGATTTTCTGCTAACTGGTAATCGATCAGACTTAAACTTAACTGGCGGCTTTTCCTGTATTCAAATCTTGCAGCTATCTGATTGGTAAACGAAGCATCAATTCCAATCAACGGACTAAATTGTTCACTGATGGTAATATTTGGTACCAGGAAGTAGGGAACATAATTGCCGGTAACAGGATCAATAAAATAAGGATATCCGATCCTGAATGGATCCTGGAACAATAAACTGGTTGTAAAACTATTCATGCTTAGCGTGCTGCTGTATCCATGACGTACAGTGAAATTGGTAAATATCTTTTCCATTCCCGGCAACCTCGACAACCCATTATAAGTAAGGTTCCAGTTAGGCTTTGGTATAAGTCTGGAAAATGGATTGGCCCTGAGATCCGGATTCGAATTTTTAATGAGCTCAATGCTGTTAGGATCTTTTTTTGTGTAGGCCGCAAGAAATGCTGGTATCAAAACATCCTGGGCATATCTTCCATAACCTGCAGTGGAACCCTGCGCATATTTATTAAGATCTCCGAGTCTTTCAGATAGTATAGCCCTGTTGGCCTCAAACTGTCTGAATGTAGAAGACACCTGGTTAGGATCAAATTTTTCAAACAGTGTTTGGTATGAAATATAACTAATGCTAAAACTTCCACTGGCATATGGATTCAGTCTTGAAAGTCCGGAAAAGCCGGTGGTGTCCTTGTACAGTTCTGAATAATTCTTATCATAGGTTCTGTCGAGTGTAACATCAATATTCAGATCACGCATCGGCACAAGCTGCGCTGTTACACTGATCCTTTGATTATACCTCTGTTGTATCAAAGCATTGAATAATTCACTTCGCGATAACAAACCTCTTTGCCCCAGACGGTTGATATCTGACGTATCGGGTTGATAACCCATAATGTATTTCCATCCGGGATTGCCGCTTGATGGATTCATACCAAGGAACCTCGTACTATCCATATAACCAGGTAACAATGTCCCGAGGTCTTCATTATATTGAATACCGATCCTTTTCAGTGAGGTGGCCAGCTTAACAAAGAACTTTGGAACGGCGCCAACAAAGGGCAATTGGTTAGGATCTTTTTTCTTCTTTGTAGTATCCTGCGTTTGTTTTTGTACAGGCGCATCACTATAAACAGCACGAAGGAATTTCCACTTCTGGTACAACCGGTCAAAATCCAGATCACTTGTTATATTTCTTGTTTGTCCGTTCTCAAGTATATTTCCAAGATCACGGTCAAGTAATGAACCTGCAAACCAGTCGTATTTAGCCGTATAGCTTGCACGAATGGTTGTCCAGTCAAGGAATGGAAGCTTGGCAGTAGGAAGGTTGTAGGACAAGGTAGCTTCGTGGTGATAATGCGTATTGCGTCCGCCCTTCCAGAAATTTTTCCTTAAAGTATCCTTTTCAGCTTCTGTATCAATCCTTCCAAACGGTTCATCTATCCTGGCATTGTTCACGGCATTAAAATCAAAATTGAGTGAACGGGTCAGATCCCATCTAAGACTATAATATCTGTCGAAGTAAAAATATTTATTGTAGGTCTCAGGTATCTTAAATGGCGTACCCACATTACGCGAACGGAAAGATCCGAACTGCCTTAAAATATCCGCTCTTATGGATATCAATGAAGGCTTGTAATTGAAATTAAAATCACGGATCAGGGCTAGCCATGGTGAACTGGATCCTACAATATTCTTTAATGGCTCAATGAATTTCGGTTGTGGTGCATAGTTATAGGCAATGCCGCCTCTTGTTCTTTTTACATCTTCCAGTTCTATGATCGGACTGGTTCTTTGCTGGTGGATATAGGAATAATTAAAATCAAGATTGGCCGGATCCCAGGGT
>CBIHLW010000509.1:0-2404 GCA_966210755.1 uncultured bacterium | reverse complement strand
CCCTCTTTCAACCTCTTAGCCTTATAATTTACAGACCCGCACTATTTTTCTTCAACACCTTTCCCAGGTAAATACAACCTGCCAAAACTACAATACTCAGAAAGCCCACCCATTCATAATGAAAGATCTTCTTACTGGCAGGGTCATTTGTTACTATCAATCCAGCCATGTAGGAAGCGGTTCCAACAAATAATTGCTGCATGGAAGAATTGATGCTCATAAAGCTTCCGCGGTATTGAGATTCCACCACATTGCTGATCATGGATTGCGCCGCGATCATTCTTCCATTGGCCAGTACAAACCAAAGACCTGTAATGATCAACACCCAATAAAATTCAATAGCAGGCATATTGGTAATGAAATATATAAAAGGCAGTGTGGCAATGGAACAGAAAATAAAGATATTCAGCTTGCCTTTTTTATCTGCCAGCTTTCCAAAAAAAGGAGCTGAAAATAAAGTGGCGGTTCCGCCTACCACATACATTAAAGGGATCTGGTTTTTTGTGAACCCCACATTGAATTCCATAAAAGGATTGATAAATGGCACCACTACAAAATGGCCGAAGACCATCAGAGAAGTCAGACCTAAGGCAACCAGGGTGCTTCTTCTGTTGAATATGATCAGGAAGGCACCGATCTTTTTCTGACTGGCATCTTTTTGATCAATATGAGACCTGACCGGAGGTATAAATTTAATGGAAAGCGGTATCAGCAACACGCCTATTGCCGCTACCATAATGAAGGGTGCATGCCAGGAAAATATATTGGCAACATACAGGCTTAGTGGTATGCCTACAACTGATGCAACCGAAAACGCCGCCATAAGAGATCCCATGGCCCTGCCCCTTTTTTCATAGGAAAAACTATCGGCCACAATGGAAAGCACCTGTGCTCCTATAAGACCACCAAATAATCCGGCTATTATCCGTGCAAGGATGAGGAATTTATAATCAGGTGCAATACCGCAAAGAAAAGTGCCGGCTACAAATCCGATATAGCCGAATAGTAAACTTTTCTTGCGGTCAAAATTATCGATCACAAAAGCTGAGATGATCCCTGACGCAAAAGCGCTGTAGGAATAGGCAGCCACGATCATTGAGAATTGCTGGGTGGAAATATGGAAATAGGGCATCAGGTAATTACCCAATGGCATGATGATCATGAAATCAAGAATGTGGGTGAAGTTGATAGAGGCCAGTATTAATAAAAGCAGCTTCTCCTTCCTGTTCATCCTGCAAAAATACAGGGCAGCAGTTTTGCGTAAGGAATTTAAATTGATCAGTGGTATTATTAACGCAGAAATATTTTATACTCCAATTAAATTGATCATTTAGCATCCGGGCGTCTTTGCCATTGGACAGTAATTAAATTTTTACCAGTGCTGAATTCAGTTCCTGCAAGTTTTGAATCTTATATAAGCAGACGTTTCCTGCACGGCGATTTCACAACCAGGTAATTTCTCATTTAATATGGGAAAAAAACTTCTTTCAGGTGTTGTTTCACCCATGGCCAGCCATAATAGCTGATCTAGCTTAACGTACTAAAACTTTTTTATGAAGCCACAACAGGAAGAATGGTTTGATGAGGATCCCATCGAAAACCTCAGGATCGAAAATGAAATACTTAAATTAAAAATGCAGGCTGAATATGGGGCCCAGATATTTTCTGATAAGGAAGTGCCGCCAGAGCTGGAAGCGCTGTTTTTACATAATGTTAATGAATTTGAAAAAGCCTGGCAGAATGTAAAGCTGATAACGATCTATGATTTTTTACAACAACCTGCTTTTTCTCCCTTTGAGGATCTTGACGAAAAACAGGTTATTAACGCCATTGAGATTATTTTAGAAAAGCTGCAGTCAAAAAAAATTAATATAGAAAAACCACCTGCCATTGAACCATTGGTCTTCTATCGTTTTTTAACAGAGGAGTTTTTCAAACATGAGATCGAAAACCTGGAAATGGAAGGATTCTTCCGTTGTTTCGATTATTATGAATTCCATCCCGATCACCACCAGGATATCCGGTGTTGTGCAGAAAGATTCCTGGACAACTGGTTCAGAAAAAATGTGGAAGGAATAAAATGGGACCTTGACAAAAAGATTGTTTTGCCCAATGGTCCCATTCTTTCCATAGAAGAAACCATGCAAATGCTACATTATTATTTTGATTCCATCACCATTTTTGCGGGCAGTCATGTTCAGATAAGAGAGGTAAAATTTACCTGGGATGAAAAAGAGCAAACGGGAATAGGTCATGCAAAAGGATTGGTATATTATGAAACGGAGGAAGAGGCATCCATATCCAGAAAATTCGGGGGGCCGTTTATCCTGTACTTTTCAAATGAATATGGCTTTTGGAATATATATTATTTTGAGCTTCCCGGTTTCACCTGGAACAAGACAGA
>CBIHLW010000508.1:0-2416 GCA_966210755.1 uncultured bacterium | reverse complement strand
GTGTGAGGTTTTTGAAGAAGGCATCAGGCTGGCAAGAGAAAATCACGTACCTGTACTTTTTCATGTGGAAGAGATCACCCAGCCCCAGGGTCATTCTACTTCGGGTAGCCATGAGCGTTATAAAACACCGGAAAGACTTGAATGGGAAAAGGAATGGGATGGTATGAAAAAAATGAGGGAATGGATCATTGCCAATGTACTATCCACAAATGAGGAACTGGAAGCCATAGAAAATGAATCAAAAGAACTGGTGCGGGCCGAAAAACAGGCGGCATGGGAACAATATCTGTCTCCCATCAAAAGCCAGGTATCAAGAGCAGTGGATCTGATCGCGGATCTCGGTACTAAAACTGGCAGGGCCGGTGAACTCAATTCCTTTGTAAATGAACTAAAGGCTTTGCGCGAACCCCTGCGCCGGGATGTGATGCGCATTACAAACCTTGCTCTGGAACAGGCAGGCAGTCATGATGCTGCTTTCTGGCTGAAAGATTTTTATAAGGAGCTGAAAGAAGAAAACAGGTCCTTATATAATTCACACCTTTTTCATGAGGGACCTAAGGGCGCATTAAAAGTAAATGAAATTAAACCCGTGTATGCAGACGATGCGCCGACTGTAAATGGCTTTGAGGTATTGAATCATTATTTTGACCAGCTTTTTGCATCGAACACAAAAGTTTTTGCATTTGGTGAAGACCTTGGCTTTATAGGTGATGTGAACCAGGGATTTTCAGGTCTTCAGATGCGTTATGGAGAAGAAAGGATATTTGATACCGGCATTCGCGAACATACCATAATAGGGCAGGGTATAGGACTGGCACTCAGAGGTCTTCGTCCCATTGCAGAAATTCAATACCTCGATTATTTACTGTACGGCATCCAGCCATTAAGCGATGATGTATCAACACTGCATTACCGTACAAAGGGAAGGCAAAGCTGCCCGTTGATCGTTCGTACCAGGGGTCACAGGCTGGAAGGCATCTGGCATAGTGGTTCGCCAATGGGAGTAGTGATCAATGCGCTTCGCGGCATGCATGTTTGTGTACCAAGAAATATGACGCAGGCTGCGGGTATGTATAATACATTATTGCTCAGCAACGACCCGGGAATTGTTGTTGAATGTTTGAACGGATACAGGCTTAAAGAAAAATTGCCTTCCAATTTACCAGATCTTACCGTTCCGCTGGGGGTACCTGAGGTTATCAGGGAAGGTAGTGATGTCACCATGGTGAGTTATGGCTCAACCCTGCGTATTGTTTCCGATGCAGCACAGATGCTTGAAAAAAATGGCATCAGCTGTGAGGTTGTTGATATTCAAACTTTACTGCCCTTTGACATTCATCATAAAATCCTGGATTCGCTTAAGAAAACAAGCAGGATAGTTTTTATTGATGAAGATGTTCCTGGTGGAGCTGCAGCATTCATGTATAATAAAGTGATGGAGGAACAGGGCGGATACCGGTGGCTGGATGTGGCACCAAGAACCATTACCGCCAAAGCACACAGGCCTCCATATGGAAGCGATGGGGATTATTTCAGCAAACCAAATGCAGAGGAGATCGTACATACCGTGAAAGAAATGATGGCGGAATAGCTAAAGGCAGGAGGCCAATGGCTTATGGCTATCGGCCATTGGCCAATAGATCTGTTACAATTTAAATCCCTGTAATGAAGTTGATGATATACCAGATAGATGCATTTGCAGAAAAAGTATTCCGGGGCAATCCTGCTGCGGTTATTCCATTAGAAGACTGGATCGATGAAAAGCTGATGCAGGATATTGCCATGGAAAACAATTTAAGTGAAACTGCTTTTTTTGTAAAAACCGATAATGGGTTTCATTTACGATGGTTTACGCCTGAATACGAAATTGACCTGTGCGGTCATGCTACCCTTGCAACCGCATATGTCATTAAAAATTTTATAGAACCGCACCTGGCAGAGATCCATTTTACTACCGAAAAGGCAGGCGTATTGAAAGTATCCGCCAGTGATGGAATATACACGCTTGATTTTCCTTCACGTATGCCAGAACCTTGTGAATGGCCTGACCAATTATTAAAAAGCCTGGGCATCAGTACAGCAGTTGAAGTATTAAAGTCACGGGATTATTTTGTGGTATTTCTCACTGATGAAAGAATTAGATACGATTGGTGTGATCATAACGGCCAAAGGCCAGTCAGCCGACGTGATTTCAAGATGTTTTTATCCGGGTCTTGGCATACAGGAGGACCCCGTAACGGGATCAGCACATTGTAATATCGTGCCCTACTGGAGTGAAAAGTTGAAAAAGACCAAATTATTATGCAGACAACGCTCTGCACGCGGTGGAGACCTTCAATGTGAATTAAAAGGGGATAGGGTGATGATGAGTGGTAGATGTGTATTATACATGCAGGGTGAAATTGATGTGACTGAA
>CBIHLW010000507.1:0-2419 GCA_966210755.1 uncultured bacterium | reverse complement strand
AGGATATATTTTCCAATCATGTCAAATTCCAGGTTCACTTCATCATTTTCTTTCAGGTATTGAAGGTTGGTATGCTCAAATGTATATGGAATGACGGCCACTTTGAAAGCATCCTTTTTTACATCAAATGCGGTAAGGCTCACTCCATTAATAGAAATGGATCCTTTTTCAATAACCAGGGCTGCCAGTTTTTTGGGGAATCTGAATTCCAGCTCATGGCTGCCCTGTTTCTCCCTGATCTTTTTGAGTACGCCGGTTGCATCCACATGTCCCTGCACAAAATGCCCATCCAGACGGCTCTCCGGCAGGAGGCTTCTTTCCAGATTGATCGGGGTTCCGGGTTGCCATTGGTTCAGATTCGTTCTTTTGAGCGTTTCCTCCACAGCCGTTACCCTATGCATCCCTTCCCCGGTTTCTTCAACCGTAAGACAAACACCGTTGTGGGAAATGCTTTGGTCAACTTTAAAGCTGCCAGAAAGGGGAGAAGTGATCCAGAAAGTTTTATTGGTGCCGGTGGCGGAAATTTCCTTTACCTGGCCCATGTTTTCAATGATACCTGTGAACATGCCGGTAAAATTCGTGTTTTTGCATTTTATTTTGGAATAAATTGGCATTGATGCTTATCTTCGCCTCCCTAAAATCATTTAAGGAGGTATATAGCATGCTAATTATCGATTCTAAAGACTGCGAAAACATAGATAAGGCCCTTAAGAAATACAAGAAGAAGTTCGAAAAGGCCAAGATCCTGTTGCAGTTGCGTGAAAGACAGTCCTTCATCAAGCCTTCCATCAGACGGAGGGGCCAGGTGTTGAAAGCTGTTTACAAGCAAAAGATAGCAAGCGGAAAGATCGAAGCTTAAGCTTAAGCTGATTGCCTCTTTCATATATTTTATAGCTGCAAGGTTTTTACTACTTTGCAGCTATTGTTTTTTATGCATACAGCCCATCCGGTGATCCAGCCATATATTAACTACATTAAATTTGAAAAAAGGTATTCCCGCCATACCATCATATCTTACGAGAACGACCTTACAGCTTTTTTTGATTATATAGTGATGCAATATGGTGATACGCCACTGCAACAACTTACACATGTGTATGTTCGAAGCTGGCTGGCATCATTGAAAGATGCAGCCATGAGTTCCAGAAGCATCAACCGTAAAATTTCAACCCTTAAATCTTTTTTTAAATACCAGTTGAAAACCGGTGTGCTTGAACTTTCTCCCATGGGAAAAGTGATCGCTCCAAAAAATGAATCCAGGCTTCCGTCCTTCGTGTCAGATAAAGATATCAGTACACTGTTTCACCATGTGGAATTTCCTGACAACTGGCAGGGTAAAACTGACCGGCTTTTATTATTGTTATTTTACCATACCGGAATGCGGCTGAGTGAGCTGATCAACCTTACCTGCTCCCAGGTAAATGCCGCTAATCTCAGTCTCAAGATCCTTGGCAAGGGTAATAAGGAAAGAATTGTTCCCATCAGCCCGGAATTACTTGCTGCGATCACACAATACCAGTCCCAAAAAAAGGAATTTGGAAGCCATGACGTTTTACTGATCAATTCCAGGGGAAAAAAACTCGCCCCAAGAACCGTTTATTCCATAGTAAATAAATATCTGAGCCTCGTTACCACCACAGAGAAAAAGAGTCCGCATATCCTCAGGCACAGCTTTGCAACCCACCTCACCAATAATGGCGCGGATCTAAATGCAGTTAAAGATCTGCTTGGGCACAGCAGCCTGGCTTCCACACAGGTCTATACCCACAACAGTATTGAAAAGCTCAGGAATATTTATAAAAAAGCTCATCCGAAGGCCTAGTTAAAATACCGGATTTGTACAATAAAATTATCCTGTTTTACTTGGTAGAAAATACATTGTAGAGTAACTTCATAGCAGATCATTTTAGTTCTTTATTTATTGTTTCATTTTCTAAATGCGATTTCTATGAACGTTAATATTCAAACAGTACATTTCAATGCGGACACAAGATTGATAGAATATGTAAATCAAAAACTCGCAAAGCTCACGCAGTATCATGACCGCATTATTAATGTGGATGTGTTTTTAAAACTGGATAATGTAGTACATAACATTAAAGACAAGATCGCAGAAATCAGAGTAAGGGTACCCAGATCTGAGTTCTTTGTAAAATCGACCAGCAAATCATTTGAAGCTTCTTTTGATGAAGCGCTTGAATCGATGGTTAACCAGATAAAAAGAAAAAAAGAAAAACTTGCAGCCTGATGTTTAAATCCCGATTCGTCGGGATTTTTTATTTATAGCTGGTGCCTTCATAAGCAAATACCCTGTATCCATCCTTATCGCTTACCAATTTGTAATTCTCAATTGAAAAGTCCATAAATTCCGGCTTTTCAACCGCAGTTCCTGTAATGATATATGCCACTTGTCCTGTTT
>CBIHLW010000506.1:0-2421 GCA_966210755.1 uncultured bacterium | reverse complement strand
TATATCATCTTTATTTTGAGGTATGGGCCGGTGGCCGGGCATTGATTTATTTTGCCTGTTATCCTGGGATCTGCTTCCTTTCATATAGTTTATTTTAAATAAATAAGGAAAATTTCATACCATTTTTACCTGCTGGTACAATTCCTTTAGATATTTGTACCTATGTTACCTGGAGTATGCTAAATTATTTGAACAAGTACCCTTTTAAAATGCTGATCAGCCTGATAATGTTGATGATGATGTGGCAATTCAGTTATGGACAGGTGAAGTTCATTAAAGGAATGATCAGGGACCAGCACAATGGTGAGCCGGTACCCTATGCATCTCTTCAGTTTAAAAAATCAGGAGCCGGCACCCTTGCAGATTCTTCAGGCTCATTTTTATTAAAGAATTCAATTCTTTCCGGCGACACATTAATGATCACTTCAGTTGGTTATCAGGATTATGCTTTAATTGTATCTTCTCTGAATGCTGCAACCGACACTTCCCTGCTCATAATAGATATGGTACCGGGAAAATTTACCGCTGAAGTAATTGTGAGGCAGAAAGTAAACAGGGGTTTATTGATGTGGAGAAGGATCGTTGCCAGAAAACCCCTCAATGACCGCTACCGGTTCAAAAATTTTTCATATGAGTTATATAACAAACTTGAACTGGACATTAAAAATATCAATAAGGAGAAATTATCCCAGGCCAGGCTGATGCGACCCTTCAATTTTATTTTGGAGCACATGGATACAACAGAAGGAGCACCTTTTCTTCCCGCATACTTAACTGAAGCCATTTCCCATTATTATTTCCAGCAGGATCCTGTAAAGCGCAGAGAGGTATTCAAAGCAGTGAAAACCATTGGTGTGGAAAATGAAAGTATATCAAGACTGATGGGAGGGATGGACCAGGTAGTGAATTTCTATAATAATTTCATTCCGGTTTTTGATAAGCAATTCGTAAGTCCGCTGAGCGATAATGGTGATGCTTATTATAATTACAGCATCGCTGATACACAATATGCGGGAGGCAAAAGACTGATCCATTTTTTATTCGTTCCTAAAAGAAAAGGTGAAAACACTTTTGAAGGGGATTGCTGGGTGCACGACAGCACATTCGCCATTCAGAAAATGAACCTGCGTTTGGGTAAGGAATCCAATATCAATTTTGTTGACCGCTTAAGCCTGATCCAGGAGTATCAGCTTATCAATGATAGTACATGGTTTCTTTCAAAAGATAAATTTGTTGTGGATGTGAGTCCGATTGGTAAACAAAACATTTCTTTCATTGGAAGAAAGACCACTACTTACAGGAAGGTAGTGGTGAACCATCCTTCTGTTGCAGCCGAACTGGCTAAGAACCGGAAAACTGAAGAACTGATCCTGCCTGAACAGGCCTCTCTGCAAACGGAGGAATTCTGGTCAGTGTCAAGGCATGAGGAGCTTACCAGCACAGAAAGATCCATTTATAATATGATAGATACATTGCTGGAACTGCCAGCATTTGTTAAGTATACCAGGTGGATCAATTTTATTGGTACCGGTTATATGCGTGTTGGTAACTGGTTGATCGGTCCTTGGCAGAACTGGTTCACCAGCAATTCGGTGGAAGGAACGAGGTTGAGATTTGACCTGGGGACCAATAGCAGGTTCGATAAAAAACTGATCCTTCATGGATATGCTGCTTATGGTTTTGGCGACAAAAAATGGAAGGGCGAGTTTGATGCCTTTTATCTTTTTAATAAAAAACCAAGAATGTATGTGTATGGAGAATATGTGAATGATTTTGACTATGGCCAGTCTTACTACGACCAGATAAGCCAGGATAATATTTTTGCACTTGCAGCACGAAAGCGTGGTGTGCCTGTTAAGTATATCAGGTTAAAGCAGGAAAAGCTTGAGGGTTTTAAAGAATGGCATTCGGGTTTCTCAGTATTATTTTCTTCTTTACGCAAACAATATAATCCTGTAAAAAACCTGCCCGGCAAGGACCAGTTTCAAACTGTAGGGGGCGAGGCCTTAAATAGCTTTGAAACATCTGTGCGTTTGCGGTTTGCCTATCTTGAAAAATTTCTGGAGAACGGCTTTTACAGGTCAAGTCTTGGTAGTCCTTATCCCATAGTAGAAATGAAGTTCACAAAAGGGATCCCCGGCGTTTTAAAAAGCAGTTATTCCTATCATAAATTTTCAGCATCAGTTAGTAATTACAGTAACATACCGCCACTGGGCAGTTTTTATTTTAATGTTTTTGCAGGCAAAACATTTGGCAGGCTTCCTTATTTATTCCTGGATATTGCACCGGGTAATGAGATCTATTATTATAATAAATATGCCTTTAACCTGATGAACCGATTCGAATATGTACATGACCAGTATACCGGCGTGAATGTTGAACATAATTTTGGAAATGGCATATTCAGGTTGTTACCCATTA
>CBIHLW010000505.1:0-2422 GCA_966210755.1 uncultured bacterium | reverse complement strand
CTGGTCTTCGAATCCTGAAAATTTTTTCGTGGCCACAAAATCTGCATGCCCCGGCCGTGGAATGGCTTTGAATTTTTCATAATCGGAAGAACGCGTGTTGGCATTTTCAAATAAGATGGTCAGCGGACTTCCGGATGTTCTGTGATTAAATAATCCGGAAATAAATTTTGGCTGATCGCTTTCTTTTCTGGGGGTAGTTCCTTTCTGGCTTCCACCCTGCCTTCTTTGAAGGTCTTTTTCAAAATCATCTTCATGGAGAGGCAAACCGGCAGGACAGCCATCGATAGTGAGTCCAACCATGGGCCCATGCGATTCGCCGAAAATGGTGATCCTGAAAAGACGTCCAAAAGCATTCATGCTACAATTTATTTAAAATACTCCAGCGTTTATTTTTTTAAGATGATCCCAGAAAGCCGGATAGGATTTATTAACTGCTTCAGCACCTGTTATTACCGTTTCACCTGTTGCATTCAATGCAGCCACAGCGCAGGCCATTGCAATTCTGTGATCATGGTGGGAATCTACCAGGGCTCCATTTAGTTTTGTTCCACCTTTTATGATCATATAGTCATCCTGGAAATCAATCACCAAACCCATTTTTCCAAATTCCTGTTGAAGGGTAAGCGCCCGGTTGCTTTCTTTATGTGTTAACCTGTGCACCCCTTCTATTACAGATGTTCCATGGCAGGAGGCAGCCAGTGCAACCAAAGGAGGAAAAAGATCCGGACAGTCTGTTGCGTTAAAATGAAATGGCTGCAAATTATTTTTTGCCGTTCTGATCATATCAGTTTCTACGCTCATAAAAGGTCCGGCTGGCATAAGCGCCTGCAATATTTGTTTGTCGGCCTGCGTTGAAAAAACATCAAGGCCCTCAACGGTTACATTGCCGGAAACTGCACCGGCCACCAGTAAAAATGCTGCACCACTCCAATCACCTTCTACAGCGTATTGAATAGTCTCATTTGGAAAAGAAGTAACGGATTGTTTACCAAAATAAAAGTTGCTGTAATCTGAATTTACTGGTGTCTTCAACCCAAAATCCGTCATGATCTTTAATGTAAGATCTACATATGGCTTACTGTTTAGATTTCTAACCTTAATGGTTTTGTGCTCAGCACCTATGGCAGCATAGGCAAATAATAAACCAGTCAAAAACTGAGAAGAAAGACTACCGTCAACTTCAATGTTCTGAGGTAATAAAGGACCTTTTATCTTTAAGGGAAGTAATCCAAGATTTGATTCAACCTGCACGCCAAGCGCAGGCAGCACCTCATCAAAAAAAGATAAAGGCCTGGTCACCAGACTTCCAGTACCATGAATTTCAACCGGTAAAGAACTTACTGATGCAATTGAAGTAAACATCCTTGCCGACAAACCGCTTTCTCCGCAATTGATCTTTCCTGATACAGGATGAATGCCATTACTGGTTATAACTATATGGTCATCAACCGGAGTTACAGAGGCGCCTAATTGTTCAATGATATGCAGGGCGGATTTATCATCTGACGACACTCCCGGATTATACAGTATTGTTTTCCCTCCCTTTATCAGCGCTGCCGCGCAGGCTCTTTGCATGGCACTTTTTGATGCCGGCGCAGTTACGGTTCCAGATACTTTTGAGGGATGTATGGTTATATTCATTAAAGTGCCTGATAAATTTGTTCAACATTCAGTGGCAGGATGGAGGCTCTGCCGATCTTTTCAAGTAAGATAAAATGAATGAGACCACCTGCCTTTTTCTTGTCCATTTTCAAAACCTGTATCACTTTATCCCTGTCAAATGCTGCATGAGTTGGAAGCTGATACTTTTCAAGTAAAGAAGTGAGTTTATCCTGGTGCCGGAAACCAATTAATTGCTGGGAGAGACTGCCTGCAAAGGTCATTCCGATGGAAATGGCCTCGCCATGCGAGAGTTCATATTGTGTTTCCAGCGCATGCCCAAGTGTGTGACCAAAATTCAATTTCCTTCTTTCATCTTTTTCAAACTCATCTCGCTGAACGATCCGGGTCTTCAACATCATATTCCGGGATACAAGTGAACTCAGTAAGGATCTTCTTTTTTTATAGATATCCATTCCGTTTTCTTCCAGATCCCTGAACATTACAGCATCCCTGATGCTTGCGTGTTTGATGATCTCTGCAAAGCCATTTCTCCACTCTTTATCAGGTAACGTAGCCATCATCCTGGTATCCTGCAAAATAAATGAAGGTTGCCTGATCACGCCCACCATGTTTTTATAATCACCAACATCAATTCCATTTTTACCTCCAATTGAAGCGTCTACCATTGCTAACAGACTTGTCGGGATAAAACCAAATGAAATGCCCCGCATAAAAATTGAAGCGATGTAGCCTGTAAGGTCCGTAATTACACCGCCTCCCGCCCCAACAAGGGTAGTTTGCCGGTCCGCCTGCATCTCAA
>CBIHLW010000504.1:0-2423 GCA_966210755.1 uncultured bacterium | reverse complement strand
TTAAAACAGCATCGACCTAAGATTTTTTACTTTTGAATTTTTACTTTTGAATTTAATTATGGTCGTTAACCTCAGCAAAGAACATTCCCTGGTCAGTAACTGGGTAGCGGAATTGCGCGATGTGTCGGTGCAATCGGACAGGTTGCGTTTTCGCCGCAATCTGGAACGCATAGGAGAAGTTGCAGCTTTTGAGATCAGCAGGCGGTTGCCTTATGTGCAAAAAGAGATACAGACTCCCATGGGAATTGCTGTTTGCGAGGTGCTGGAAGAACAACCTATTCTCACCACCATACTGCGGGCCGGACTGGCCCTGCACCAGGGGCTGTTAAGTTATTTTGACAAGGCCGATAACGCTTTTGTTTCAGCTTACCGCAAGCATAATCCCGATGGTAGTTTTGAGATCGCCATGGAATATCTTTCCTGTCCTGATATAGACGGCAGGATCCTGATCATTTCAGATCCCATGCTGGCAACAGGGGCATCGCTGGTTAAGACCATCCAATACCTCAAAGAAGAAGGAAGTCCCAAGGCCTTTCATGTAGTAACTGCCATTGCCTGCACCATTGGAATTGAACACCTGCGCCGCGAGGTTCCCGAAGCCATTATCTGGTGCGGTGCCATTGATGATGAACTGACTGCCAAGGGATATATCGTTCCCGGACTGGGAGACGCGGGGGATCTGGCGTATGGAGCGAAGATACAGGCCTAGTTCAGCATTCAAAGTTCAAAGTTAAAAGTTCAAAGTCAGTGTTGTAAAGAACAGGGTTTACCTTAAATCTTTGGATTTTCAGGAGATTTTAATGAGCGCTTAAAGTTTTGATTGCAAAAGATTTCATTGAAACGTTGATGATCAGGGTCCGGACTTTAAACTTTGAACTATGAACTGGTGTTCTTTTGAACTATGAACTGGTGTTCTAAAGAACAGGATCTGATCTTAAAGTTTTGATTTCCAGGAGACTTATATGAAACTTTGATAAGCAGGGTCCGGTCTTTGAACTTTGGAACTATTAACTATGAACTGAATTTTGCAGTTCCATCAAAATCCAGTAATTTCCACATCTAACTGTCGAGTGATGAGAAAGTTTATCTGCACCGTTGTGATTCTCAGTGTCTGCTTAGTGAGTAGTGCCCAGGATCCGAATTTTTCCCAATTCTTTGTATCTCCGCTTACACTCAATCCTGCGTTGACGGGAAAGTTTGATGGAGTGGTACGTGTGGCAGGTAATTACCGGAGCCAGTGGCCAACCATTTACAATGCTTATGTTACCTATACCGCTTCTGTTGATGGAAATATTTTAAAGAACCGCATTCCTGAATTCGACCAGTTTGGTGTAGGCATACTTGGATTTTCCGATAAGAGCGGACAGGGTGGAGCATTGCAAAATAATTTCATTTCCGTTTCTACAGCCTATCACAAGGCCCTGGATGAAAATGGTTATCACCAGTTAGGTCTTGGTTTCCAGGGAACCTATGCCAGCAAACTCCTTGACATCAATAAAGTTTATTTTGAGGACCAGTTAACGGCCAATGGATTTACCGGTATCACCAGTGAGATCTTTGACCAGCAGGAGATCAATCTTTCTTATTTTGATATGAATCTTGGATTGTTCTATAACGGAACAACCAATGGATCCAATAATTTTTATTTAGGCGCTTCCATGTATCATGTAGGAAGGCCCAAAGAAAGTTTCCAGGGCGGCAATTATATCCTTGATCCAAGGGTGACCATTCAGGCAGGTGGTATGTTACCGCTGGGTGAATACAATGGCATTCATTTCAGCGCCATGCACAGCCGCCAGGCCAATGCGGTGAATACGCAGATCGGTGGCGCTTACATGTGGAATCTGAATGGTGATGTAAGTTATAGTCCAACGAATCTTTATCTCGGCAGCTGGTTCAGGATGGGTGATGCCATCATTCCATATGTTGGGCTGGAGTTTGGTGAGTTCCGGTTGGGTGCATCGTATGATGTGAATGTATCTTCTTTAAAACCCGGATCGAATATGAGAGGAGGAGCAGAGTTCTCGCTGATCTATATTAAAAAGCCCACCGACCCGAATGCCAAGAAATTGAATTGTCCGAAGTTTTGACCTGAATAAATATCATAAGCCCTGCGTTTGCGGGGCTTTTTTTATGGAAGAAAGAAACTTGTGTAATGGATAAGATGTCGGGTTGATTGTGGTAATGATCACAGACTGCCGCCACATGGGCAAGGTGTAAAACGTTACTAGCAATTAAATGAAACCCTCAATAATTTTATCGCCTTTTCTTCTTCTGATTTTATTTAGTTGTTCAAATTCAACTGAGAACCCAAATTTCATCAAGATCGATTCCAATGAAAATTTTACTGGAATAGATTCGATTGTTATGAATACATCCATCTATTATACTGACAGCAACAAACTAAATTTTCAGATAGATTC
>CBIHLW010000503.1:0-2429 GCA_966210755.1 uncultured bacterium | reverse complement strand
GACAAATGAGTGGTTATTTAAAAAAATTGTACACTGCTTATAAAACCAATTTACCGATCGGGGCGGTGGATGCTGTCCAGGCGTCTATGAAATTGCTTGGCCAGGATGGAGATAAATTAAGTATAACGTCCATGAGTAGCTGGTATAATGGTTCGCAGGCCGAAGCTACATTGATGGCACTGCAGGCCGGTATACAAAAGCCCGGTGATCCGCTGATCTTAAATAATCTTGGCGCAATGTTGCATATGGCCGGTGCATCTTATCATGCCTTGCCGGTATTGCGTTCGTTGTATAACCGGTTTCCAGAAAATCCCATGGTACTGAATAACATTGGCCAGGCATATGCTGGAATAGGTCAATTGGATACTGCCATGAAATTTTTTGGTCAATGTATAAAAAAATCTCCTCATCACCCTGAAGCAAATAATACAGCGGGTCAGATTGAAAAGTCAAGAGGAAATAACGCAAAAGCACAAACGTATTTTGAAAATGCATTGAAAGGATCGCATCATTCAGAAGCACTGGAAGGATTAGAAGAAATTGCCGGTGATGATGCTGAGAACTTTGTACCCCCAATAAATGCCAGCATTGACTTTCCTTATTTCAATGAATTTAAATATCAACTTCCACGGCAATGTTCTGGTCCCGGTGATGCTCCATATATTAAACAGGAGCATGAGGATTTTGTAAAATTTATTGAAAAGATGGCTTACCAATACAGCGAATTGGGTTTTGCAGAAAGGCGGCTTGGTGATGAAATGCTGGATCAAAAAATGGAAAAAGCGCAGCAGGATATCATGTCTGCGTTAAAGAACAGGTCGATGCCCGGTCAATTATTCATGCCCGGTAGCCAGCTGAATATGGCAACTATGCGTAAAATGAAATATTTGCCAAAACAAATGCAAAATGAATCCATATTACACATTGAAAAAATGAAAAATCTGGAAGCAGCCTACCAGGGGTTAATAGAAGAATATGATAAGGCAAGACAAGCTATTGCAGAAGATTTTGAACAGAGGTCTGCCCAATATGATTGCGGGGAAGGACGGGCTGCTGATTGCGCGGCTATTTTTAAATTGAATGAGGAGCGATGTCAGAAAGTAGTATCCCTGGGAAACAGTTCGCAAGGTGCAATTTCAGCTGCACGAATAGATATTCAAAAGGAACGAACCCGGTATTTGCGTTGGGTATTTCATATTGAAGCTTATTACGGGTATATGGGTGGATTGAATGAACACCTGGCCAATGCGGCTTTCCTGAATGCAGCCTCGGAATACTTATCCAAATTAAAAGTATTAGCCTATGATCCCATCGTGATAGCTGGTGGTAATTGCGATGATAAATTAACGAATGTAGCATCCAAAGAAGAATCGGATGAAACAAAAAAAATGAACTGTCCTATTGACATTGACATTCCATTTGTGGTTGGACGACTTGCGTTAAACTGTGAGCAATTTAGTTTCTCCGGCGGTGAAGGGGTGATTTTTAAAATGTCGAAAGATTTTTCTTCCGGTCAGTCAACAATGAGCATCAGTGCAGGTCTGCAGTTTGAAGGCAGTAAGGAATGGGGTATTTTTTCGGGAGAAGTTTCAGCAGCTGCAACGCAGTCATTTTATATAACCTGGGATAAGGAAAATAATATCAGCGATGCAGGAATAGCTTTTAATGCCGAAGCTGGTATCAAAGCCGGAACCAAGTTGGAAACTCCCGGGAATGTTGGCAAAGATTACCTGCAGGAATTTCAAAAAGAGATCGGTCATAAAGCGGAATTCGGATATACCATGGGTGTCAATTCCGGGTGGACGTTCAATGATGGTTATTTAAGCGGGGTAGTAAAATCCATGGGAAATATCTTTAAATAATTATGAGGAGGATTTAATGCAGATAGCCTCTTCAAGTTTGTTTTTTAAAAAGATGTGATGCTGAATCACATCTTTTTGCTTTTAATGAAGCCTATTCACACATTTATGGGGTTGAAAAGGGGTGTCTTTCAAAGCATCTTTGAATCATCAAAAACAACCGTTATGAAAGAAATGTTTTACCCCGGTATTTTTATTCTGCTGATCAGCACCTTCTTAGTATTTGCCTGTGCAATCCAGGGAAATAAAAACCGCATGATTTTCCAAACAGCAAACCAGGAGAACATACATACACTACCGGTTCAATTGAATAACCATTTCTGGAACTAAGATTTTTTGTTTCCCATACAACTATTTAAAAAATTATTTATGAAAAATGTAAAACACTTTATTGCTGGATTAGTCCTGCTGATCACCTTCCAACTAAATGCGCAGGTTTTGCATTCCATCCAGGGAAACGTAAGGAACCAGGAAGGGCCCATCGCATTTGCCTCTGTGGAATTATCATCAGTAATGGATTCTGCAAGTATTAAAACGGTTATGACGGATGTATCCGGTTTTTATAAAATT
>CBIHLW010000502.1:0-2431 GCA_966210755.1 uncultured bacterium | reverse complement strand
GATCATGTCTTTTTCAATATTCCTTACATCCATCTCCAGCTGCAGCTGTCTTGTTAATTGTCTTTTGATATTCTCAGCCAGTGCAAGACTGCTGATCTTGAATTCAAATTCTGATTTATTGAATCTTTGCTTGAAGGATCCCGTGATGAATATGGCCTGTCCCTGCTGCATCCAGGCATTATATTTTACATAGTCATCCCCGAATAATACAATTTCAGTTTTGCCTGAATAGTCTTCCAGTACAAAAGATCCGAATTTATTTCCCTGCCTTGAAATGCGGTGATTGGCTACCGAAACAAGCGCCAGTAATTTATATGATCTTCCGGCTGAAGCCAGCACCTGTGAATCTTTTACTTCATTGAAGTCCTGAATGGATGTGATGCCATAATGCCTGATCTCAAATTTGTAATGATCCAGTGGATGACCACTCAGATAGATACCGGTAACTTCTTTTTCTTTATCCAGCTGTTCGGTGAGCGACCATGGGGCACAATTGGGAATGTGGGGAGGTTTGATATCCATCACTGCAGGCAGGTCGCCAAAAAGGGTGTTGGTGGTATTGATGCTTTGGGCCTGTACAATGCTCCCATACCTGGTAATTTTTTCAAGACCGGTCTGGGTTTCTCCTTCAGGCACACAGAAATATTGCGCACGGTGCAGCTGGGGAAATTCATCAAATGCGCCTGCATATATCAGGCTTTCTAATGTTCTTTTATTAACAGAGCGCTGGTTCACTCTTTTAATGAAATCAAACGGATCTTTATACCGGCCTTCTTTCTTTCTTTCCGAAACAATATTTTCGATGGCGTTTTCACCAACTCCTTTTAATCCGCCCAGGCCAAACCGGATCTCACCCGCTTCATTTACGGCAAATCCTTTCAAAGATTCATTAATGCCGGGCCCAAGTACTTTTAATCCCATTCGTTTACATTCTTCCATGTAAAATGTAAGTTTCTCAATGGCCCCTGCATGGTTTAGTACTGCTGCCATATATTCTGCAGGATAATGAGCTTTAAGGTAAGCTGTCTGGTAGGCAACAAATGCGTAACAGGTGGAGTGGGATTTATTGAATGCATACTGGGCAAACGATTCCCAGTCGCCCCAGATCTTTTCCAGCACTTTTGCCGGATGACCTTTTGAACTGGCACCTTCTATGAATTTGCCCTTCATCTTATCAAGCGTCTTCCTGTCTTTTTTACCCATGGCCTTTCTCAGCACATCTGCATCACCCTTACTGAAGCCGCCAATTTTCTGGGCAAGCAACATCACCTGTTCCTGGTAAACGGTGATACCATAAGTTTCCTTAAGGTATTCTTCCATTTCTTCAATATCATAACTCACTTCTTCAATGCCATGTTTACGGTCTACGTAACGTGGAATGTAGGCCATTGGACCAGGACGGTACAATGCGTTCATGGCAATAAGATCCGCGAACTGGTCGGGTTTCAGTTCTTTCAGGTATTTCTGCATACCCGGACTCTCAAACTGGAAAGTAGCAATGGTATCTCCACGCTGGTATAACTCATAGGTCTTTACATCATCCAGCGGGATGGTATCTATATCGATCTCTGTTCCATGATTTTCTTTAATGATCGTTAACGCGTCCTTGATGATCGAAAGCGTTTTCAATCCCAGAAAGTCCATTTTGATCACACCGGAATCTTCAATAACGCTTCCTTCAATCTGGGTAATACAGAGATCAGTGTCCTTTGAAGTAAAAACAGGTATCAGCTCCGTAAGGTCTTTCGGGGCAATGATGATCCCTGCTGCATGGATGCCTGTATTCCTGACAGAGCCTTCCAGTCTTTCAGCAATGTGTAACACATCTGTTGGGAGCCCTTTTCCATTATAGATCTCCCTGAGCTTTTTTGCATTCTCAACATCTTCACTGCTGTAGTCTTCATCCAAAGGTTTTTCTCCATCCTTAGCCGTAAGTGGTGCATGCAGTATTCTGTGTAATTTGGTTCCGGGCCGGTCAGACACCAGCTTGGCCAGGGCATTGCTTTCCGGAAGGGGGAGGTCCATTACACGGGCAACATCCTTGATACTCATTTTAGCCGCCATGGTGCCATAGGTTACGATCTGTGCCACCTGGTTCTTTCCATATTTGTCAACCACATAGTCAATCACTTTTTGTCTGCCCACATCGTCAAAGTCGGTATCGATATCGGGCATGGACTTGCGGTCCGGGTTGAGGAACCTTTCAAACAGTAAATTATATTTTATGGGGTCTATATTGGTGATGCCGATACAATAGGCTACCACGCTTCCGGCTGCTGATCCTCGGCCCGGTCCAACGAAAACGCCAAGTTCCCTTCCGGCTTTTATAAAATCCGATACAATGAGAAAGTAACCGGCAAAACCCATGGTCCTGATAGTGAATAATTCAAAATCGATGCGTTCGCGAAGATCTTCTCCGATCTCAGCATAT
>CBIHLW010000501.1:0-2432 GCA_966210755.1 uncultured bacterium | reverse complement strand
ATTCGACCAATGCAACTACACCATGAGAAGTAAAAATTTAAAATGAAAAATTGAAAACAGACCCGATTTTTCGTTTTAAATTTTCCATTTTTCATTTTGACTATTGAATTTTGAATTTATATGTACTTACTACAAATAGACTGGTGGATCATTGTTGAAAAGCTGATACTCATTGGTATCATCATTGGACTTTCCATGGTGGTGGCCATGTACAGCACTTATGCGGAAAGAAAGATCGCTGCCTTTCTGCAGGACAGGGTAGGCCCTGATCGTGCAGGTCCCTTTGGCATATTACAACCAATGGCAGATGGGCTGAAGCTCTTTATGAAAGAGGAGATCATACCGGTACTGTCATCCAAATTCCTTTTTATCATTGGTCCGATGCTGGCAATGATCACGGCGCTGCTTACCAGTGCGGTCATTCCCTGGGGCAGTACAATAGAAATTGCCGGCAGGCAGGTGTCCTTGCAGATTGCAGATGTCAACATTGGAATATTATACGTTTTTGGGGTGGTAAGTCTTGGTGTTTACGGGATCATGATCGGAGGCTGGGCATCGAATAATAAATTTTCGCTGCTGGCATCCATACGTGGAGCAGCCCAGATGATCTCTTATGAACTGGCCATGGGACTGGCCCTTATTGCGGTACTTATGGTTTCAGGGTCCTTAAGAATGAGTGTGATAGTGGGTGAACAAATTGCAAATGGCTGGAATATTATTTATCAGCCATTGGGTTTTCTGATCTTTTTTGTTTGTGCCCTTGCCGAGTGCAACCGTACACCATTTGATCTTCCCGAAGCAGAAAATGAACTGAATTTTGGTTATCACCAGGAATATTCATCCATGAAACTGGGCTTTTATCTTTTTGCCGAATACATCAATATGTTCATCAGCAGCGTAGTAATGGCAACCCTGTTCTTTGGTGGATATGATATTCCATTTGTAAACGAAGCCGCATGGGGTAATCATTGGTGGGTTGGATTGATTGGATTCCTGGTGTTGATGACGAAAGCAGCCATTTTCATTTTCATTTTTATGTGGATCCGCTGGACCATACCACGTTTCCGCTTCGACCAGTTGATGAATCTTGGCTGGAAAGGATTATTGCCGTTGGCACTGGTAAATATGTTGATAACAGCAGTAGTGATACTGCTGCTGAATAAATAATTTGAATTTGAAACATGTTCGCCCTGCGGACATATTAAACGGCTAATTTTGCGCCGTGAATGTTGAAGGATAAAAAAATGCAACTGACAAACAGAAAAATAGAAGTGGAGCGCAAGCCCATGACCCTGATGGAGAAGATGTATCTCCCTGCCATATTCAAAGGCATGGGCATTACACTGAGCCATTTATTCAAAAAAACGCCTACCATAAAATATCCGGAGCAGAAAAGGGAATTTTCAGCTGTGTTTCGCGGCCTGCATATTTTGAACAGGGATGAGGAAGGACGTGAACGATGCACAGCCTGTGGCCTTTGTGCTGTTGCCTGTCCCGCAGAAGCCATAACCATGGAGGCAGCTGAAAGACAGCCGGGGGAGGAACACCTTTACCGCGAGGAGAAGTATGCTGCCAAATATGAGATCAACATGCTCAGGTGCATATTCTGCGGTTTATGTGAAGAAGCCTGTCCCAAGGATGCTATTTATTTAACACAGACATTTGCCCCATCCAATTATGCGCGCCAGGGTTTTATCTATGATAAGGAAGATCTGCTGATACCTGATCCGGTTACGCAACCTGAAGAATACGCCAGGGCAAAGGGTAAGGTAGGCAAGGATATTAAATAAAAGAACCAACTGCGGAATGAACATAACAGAAATATTATTTTGGATTCTTTCAGGTATTGCATTGATCAGCGCACTGTTGGTTGTTACCAGTAAGCATCCAGTGTATAGTGTGCTCGCTTTGATCGTTACTTTCTTTTGTATATCCGGGCACTATATCTTACTGAATGCGCAATTTTTAGCCGTAGTAAATATTATTGTATATGCAGGTGCCATTATGGTACTGTTCCTGTTTGTGATCATGCTAATGAATCTCAATAAGGATACCGAACCACAAAAGAACAAATGGCTCAAACTTGCAGGTGCAGTGGCTGGTGGTACCTTATTACTGGTAATGGTAGCTGCCTTAAAATCAACAGAACAAAGAATGACAGAATTAGGAACAGGGGATATCGGCCTGATACAAAACCTTGGAAAAGTTTTGTTCACCGATTATGTTGTTCCATTTGAAATAGCCAGTATCCTTTTCCTCAGTGCCATGGTTGGTGCGGTGGTGATAGGGAAAAAAGACTAGAAAATGCTTTGAGCTGTGAACTGCGAGGTCAGCCCACAGCTCAAAGCTCAAAGCTCAAAATATGCCCATAAACTATTACATATTTCAATCCATCGCCTTATTTGTTATAGGCATTATTGGCGTGCTTACAC
>CBIHLW010000500.1:0-2438 GCA_966210755.1 uncultured bacterium | reverse complement strand
GGTCAGGTTCACATGAAAACTATAAACTGGATGAAGTAAATGGAAAAACAAGGCTACAGGTAGATATGGATATTACTGAAGATTTTAAAGATTATTTTCAAAATACCTGGCCAAAAGCAATGGTCAGGATCAGGGATCTATCCGAAAATTGATGCCCGGACTAGGATTGGAACAGCATGCACCATTTAAACAATGGCAGCACAGGAAATTTATTTGCAAAGACCAATCAATCTACGTGCAGGTAATTGATCACAGTTCAATTACCTGCTTTTACCAACCTGTATGGCTCCCTGCTTACTGCAGCTTTGTGTAATAATAGTTTTTCTGAATCCATATCAAAACTTACTTCCACCCAGCCATTAAATAATCCTGTAGACCTGATTATCTGAAAAGGAATAAATTGATGGGAAGCATTTCTCCATTCTCCGAGCCAATAGGAGCCTGCATGATCTGTAATTACCTTTTGTGTCAGCAAAACCGAAGATGCATTATACCAGTTGTATCCGGAAAATGTTTGAACAGGTATCGGATCTGAGAAATTCAATACCGGAATATTCTCATTCCCATTCACAGGCAGATTTGTATAAAATGAACTCATCACCAGCCATTGCTTTTTATCGGCCTGCATAACAGGATCGCCAACCAGCATGGTGCCGAAATAAATATCTTTTTGCCTGTCTCCATCAAAGTCAAAAAAGGCTGCTTTATTAAAGTAGATGGCGGAATCCTTCAAATCCATATAGATCATCTCCGGATCCGTATCCGGTACCGGATCAGTTCTGTCTTTTTTGCAGGAAACCAATACATTTAAAATGACTGCAAAGAATAGTATGTGCTTCATGTAGCGGGTTTTCACAAATGTCCCACCACCCCGGTTCTAATAAATTGTAATCATGTATGAACTGTTTAATCACCGGTATGAATTATACAGGCAGGTAATGTAGTTATAATCATGACTCCTGGTAAAAGCCGGTTTAATGCGTTTCAGTATAGTTTTTAAAACTATTCAGAATGGCCTGCCAGCCATTTCTTTGCAATTCCAGGGAATTCACAGTTTCCGTTTCAAAGGTTTCAGTTACTTCGGTACCATTTGCCACTTTACTGAATCCAACCCTGACCTTCCTTTCATCATCAAGTGTGAATTCAATTGTTTTATGTTTTTCAATTTTGGTGTAAACACCACCAAAGTCAAAACTAAAGCTGCCATCCTTTGCAGCCATTGTGGTGGAGAATTTGCCACCGGTACTCAGATCATTTTCTGCCCTTGGTGCATGCCAGTCATCAGATGCCTGATACCAGCGGATGATATGCTCCGGACCGGTAAAATATTCCCATACTTTTTCAACAGGCGCATCTACTGTAGTTTGAACCGTAATACTTGTTGAATTGGTTGTTTCCATTGTCAAATTTTTTGTGTTACAAACTTAAATTACTATCTGCAATTACAGAGGGTGGTAAGCGTCATATAAAGGGGGCAATTGCGGATGGGTTTTGATATGGTTCAGTTCAGGTATTACCGTTGAATAGGGTTTCATGTGGAAAGGATTTCTTACATTCATTCAAATGGTTTGTCATGAAAAGCTTAGCTGTCCTGACATTTATAACAGGAGTAATATTCATCATGAATACAGCGTATTCACACAGGTATATTAATGTGGAATTAAGCGGTGCGTATCAATTGAATAAAGACCTCCGGGAGGAGGTAGTGATATTTGCCGATGGCTATTTTACACATACTGTTTTCAACAAAAAAGATAAAAAATTCATCTCCACAAGAGGGGGTGTGTACACCATTGATGATGAAGACCTGATAGTGCAATATGAGTTCAATACAATGGATACGGATCAGGTGGGAAGGGAGATAAAGTATACGATAGAGGTGGAAGAAAAGGAAATTGAATTTGACCTGAATGGTGAAAAGCAGGAATGGGCCAGAATAGATGATGGGGATAAAGGATTAGCTGGTCTATGGGAAATAACGGCACGCCGGCAGGAGGGCAAACTGGTGCCGATTCATCAACGGGGAACACGCAAAACCATTAAAATACTTTCTTCAACCAGGTTTCAATGGGCGGCTATTGATCCGGGTACCAGGCAATTCATGGGTACAGGAGGCGGCACATATCAATTTGAAAACGGTAAATACACGGAAAATATCGAATTCTTTTCCAGGGATAGTTCAAGGGTAGGACAGTCATTGAATTTTGACGGAAGGCTTGAAAACGGTGAATGGCATCATAGTGGCGTGAGTTCAAAGGGGGATCCCATCTACGAAGTGTGGAGCGGCAAAAAACAATAGTATTTCCTTCAAAATTCAGTTGTGACTGGATACCTGCTTTTTCAGGCTGCAATTATGGACCGTAAGCGTGTATGTTGTCTGCATATCAAACAATAAATGAATTTATTATTTAATCAAAGTTGAATGTAATTAATTGCCT
>CBIHLW010000499.1:0-2455 GCA_966210755.1 uncultured bacterium | reverse complement strand
ATCTTATATATCGAAAGCCATTCATTGGCATGGCCCTACAAACCAACATGGAAATAACTTCATCCTTCCTTGTTCCTTGTTCATCTAGTCCTTGTTTTTTTCCCGGCCATGCCGCAGCATGGCCATTTGAGGGCTACAGATTTTATATATCGAAGGCCATTCATTGGCATGGCCCTACAAACCAACCTGGAATAACTACGTAATTCCATGTTCTTCTATCTTCCTTGTCCGGGGGCAAACGGAAACTTAAGTTGTTTATAGTACTCCAGACTTTTAGAAGGTTTTTCATATTTGGCGGGTATGGGCATTTTCGAAAATGTCTGGAAATATAATAAGCAGGCATCTCTCCACCAGATGGCTTCTTCCACCTGTATATTTAATAGCATCTGTACATGACGGAACCTTTCTTCATCCATCTTTCCCTGTATTTCATTCCATTGTTTACGCATGGCCCTTACCGAATCCACTCCAGTATGGTATTTATAACAAAGTTCCTCCCATAATGTTCTGCCGGATCTCATTTTGAAATCCCAGGGTACATGGTGAAACCATAAAAGATATTTTTCTGGACAGGTATTCATGTCGCTGAAAATCTTTCTTACTTCCGGGGCATATTGGGAAAGGGCATCACTTCCTGTTTTTGTTCTGTCGAATCCAATACCTTTTTCATCTGCACGGTGGTAATACACGGGATTCCAGTCGGCTCTTCCGGCATTGTTAACCCAGGGAGCAGGACCATAGTGATGTCCCGTACCCATAATGTGGTGAAGTCCCAGGGGTGTCATATAATTTACAGCCGTTTCCCAGGAGCCCATCATGATATTTTTGATCACAGTTGTTGTTGCCTCATCAGCATCAAATGTTTGTTTCACCCATTCATCTGCAATTTGTATTGCGGTGAGATCATGATCCCAGGCCAGCCTTCCAAATGCGTACCAGTTGGATTGTCCAAATAAATGCCCCGTCCAGTTGCGGTCACTGCCAATATTGGCAACGCCTGCAATTCCTGTAATGGAGTAATGATGAAGGCTGCCGTCAATCACTTTAGCCACGGTGGAACCTTTACCTTTTTGCCAGGTGTCAGATTCCAGCACTTCTTTGAACATGGGTGATTCATAAACCAAATGTGTTCCCTGTCCCAGGTATTCCTGTGTGATCTGGAATTCCATCATCAATGGTGTTTGTGGCATGGCGCCGAATAATGGAGAGAAAGGTTCCCTTGGCTGAAAATCAATGGGCCCGTTTTTTACCTGTATCAAAACATTCTTTCTGAATTTTCCATCCAATGGTTTGAATTCATTATATGCCTGTTTAAAGCGGTCTTCCGGTGTATCATTACTATACACAAATGCCCGCCACATGATGATGCCACCAAATGGAGCAACAGCATCGGCAAGCATATTGGCTCCATCTGCATGGCTCTTTCCATAATTCTGTGGTCCCGGTTGCCCTTCCGAATTTGCTTTTACAAGAAAGCCACCGAAATCAGGGATCAGTTCATAGATCTCTTTTGCTTTATTGTTCCACCATTGCCGCACCGTATCATTAAGCGGATCTGCTGTTCTTAATTTCCCTGTTTCCATTGGTGCGCTGAACCTTGCAGTGAGATAAACCTTAATGCCATAAGGCCTGAATGCATCTGCAAGGGCCTTTACTTTCAACAGGTAGTTTTCTGTAAGTACCAGCGCATTGGCATTTACGTTTGTGAGTACGGTTCCATTGATACCTATGGAGGCGTTGGCCCGTGCATAATCTATATAGCGTTTGTCAATATAGCCTGGCATGGTATGCCAGTTCCAGATGGAGTTTCCCGCATATCCTCTTTCCACATGGCGATCAGGGTTGTCCCAATGATTCAGTATCCTGTGCATGATCCCGGGGATGCTTGTAATGTCCAGGTTCCTGATGTCCTGCTGCGATTGTAACAACCTCAAAAAATGATAAACGCCATATAGCAGTCCTGCATCATTTTGAGCAGTGATCAGCGTAATATGTTTTCCAAGCGCATTGATTGTTCTGATATGAAAACCTTCTTTGCCCAGCGTATCATAATCAAAATCGGCTTCCACCAGCACGCCTGAAGCACGTGAATACACAATTACTGAGCCATGAGAAACCGCTCCATCTACACTGATCTCTTCATCCAGCAAACCATGCAAGCCATTTTTTAATTCTTCTTTGGCAACAGTAATGGAGGGTGATGTTCCATAAAAATGCAGCCTGTTAATGTTTGTACGGTATTGCTGTAGTATCGCTTCATTGCTGATCTTGTTATACCGGAGCCAGAGCCCGTAACCATCTTCAGCATAACAAAAAGAATGAAAACAAACCAGTATAAGCAGGGCATATATATTCTTCATATGGGAACTAAAAATTTATTTTTTATTTTTTAAGGAAGATGCCCTGATGATCAATTCGGACCTCAGGATGATGGTATTGGTATTTTGAATGGTTG
>CBIHLW010000498.1:0-2463 GCA_966210755.1 uncultured bacterium | reverse complement strand
GCTTTGAATTTAGCAGGCCCTGGTTTTGGTGTCTTCCCGGTTTTTTCCGTTCCAACCGGTTTTTCAGCAGGTTTAGGCGTAGTGGATTTTTTCAGCTTGTTAGCCATATAAACAAAGATAATGATCCAATCGGTGAAATGCAGGCGGGACGCACGTTAACAAAAAATAAATCTATTTTTTCACGATCGCAATCAACAACATTATCCAGCCCAGAATAAACAACAATCCACCCAAAGGAGTAATGGGATAAATAAACGAAGGAACAAGCTTATTCATTGCCCTGAATGAGGCCAGCAGGTACAGGCTCCCTGAAAAAAACACAATTCCTCCAATAAAGAGGAAGCCTGCATAATTGATAAAGCTGTTCGACATTCTTTCCGCAAGAAGGCCAATTACCAATAGTGCCAGCGCATGGTATAGCTGGTATTGCACACCTGTCTGATAGCTGGCAACAGTTTCAGCATTTACAAGTTTTTTAAGGCCGTGTGCGCCAAATGCTCCCAAAGCAACAGCAAGTCCACCCAGTACAGTACCAATGATCAGAAATATTTTGTGCATGTCAGGATTTTGAATGAAATATCTTACTAACTACGGAATCGATGTCCGGATTTTCTTCAGGCAAAATAACAGATGCCTGCTGGTAAAATATCTTACGGCTGGAATATTTTTTTATCACGTAAGATTTAAGTTCCTTATCAGGAATATTGTTGAGTAAAGGTCTTTTCTCCCGCTCCTTTAACAGCCTTTTATAGAGGCAGTCTGTTGAACAATTGATCCACACAACAGTTCCCTGTTTTTTAAGATAGTCAATTGTATTATAAAAACAGGGCGCACCCCCTCCGGTAGCCATCACAAAAGTTTCATGGCTTTCGGTGATCATATGAAGCAGATCCTTTTCCAGCAGTCTGAAGTATTCTTCTCCTTCTTTCTGAAATATTTCGTTGATAGACCGGCCTTCGTGTTCAATGATCTTTTCATCCAGATCAAAAAACGGAAAATTAAGTTTCTCGCTGATGATCTTACCCAGATGCGTTTTGCCACAACCCATAAAGCCAATTAGAAATATCTTCATGTTGAAAATAATTAGTTGAGATGCCCACCTGCTGATAAGAAGGAGAAGCCCGGCGCCTCCCGTTACTTTTCAACCAGTAAGCCTTTCAACTTATTTAAACGCATTCAGTCCCGTAACATCCATACCCGTTATCAGTAAATGCACATCGTGTGTTCCCTCGTAAGTAATTACACTTTCCAGGTTCATCATATGGCGCATAATGCTGTATTCACCTGTAATACCCATCCCACCCAGCATTTGCCTTGCATCTCTTGCTATATTCGCTGCTATTTCACATGAATTTCTTTTTGCCATTGAAACCTGCTGGGGTGTGGCACGGCCTTCATTCATTAAACTACCAACTCTCCAAACCAGTAACTGGGCCTTGGTAATTTCAGTTATCATTTCTGCCAGTTTTTTCTGCTGCAGCTGGAAGCCTCCTATCGGACGGTCAAACTGGATCCTTTCTTTACTGTAACGAAGTGCCGTATCATAACAGTCCATTGCTGCACCCAGAGCGCCCCAGGAAATTCCATACCGTGCTTTAGTAAGGCAACCAAGAGGACCTTTCAAACCTTTTATCTCTGGGAAAATATTTTCCTTTGGAACTTTTACATTATCAAAAACCAACTCCCCTGTTGCTGATGCCCTCAGACTCCATTTTCCGTGCGTGGTGGGTGTTGAGAAACCTTCCATTCCTCTTTCAACGATCAATCCTCTGATATCCCCGTTCTCATCTTTTGCCCATACCACGGCCACCTGAGCAAAAGGGGCATTGGATATCCACATTTTGCTTCCGTTTAATATCACATGGTCTCCGGCATCCTTATAATTTGTCAGCATTCCAGCAGGATTAGAACCATGATCCGGTTCGGTCAGACCAAAACATCCAAGCCACTCACCACTGGCCAGTTTGGGAAGGAATTTTCTTTTTTGCGCTTCACTTCCATAAGCATGAATAGGAAACATAACCAGCGAACCTTGTACAGATGCCGTTGATCGCACTCCGCTGTCGCCTCTTTCCAGTTCCTGCATCATCAATCCGTAACTGATATAATCAAGCCCGCCGCCACCATATTCCAGTGGAATAGTTGGACCAAAACAACCCAGGTCGCCTAGCTGTTTGATGATCTGTTCGGGAAATTCCGCTCTTTGCGCATAGTCTTCAATGATGGGTGAAATTTCTTTTTTCACATATTTGCGCACGATCTCGCGGATCAGCTTATGCTCATCTGTTAATAGTTCATCTACCAGTAAATAATCAGGTGATTGAAATTGATCAGTTGCCATGCGGGCAAAAATAAGTAAACAGTTTGAGGTGTAAAGGGAAAGTAAGGGTCAGGTCAAAACGCAAAATGTAAAGTCAAAAGCATGCGTGAACCAGGGAAAGCTCAGAAGACGTGGTAAAAAGG
>CBIHLW010000497.1:0-2478 GCA_966210755.1 uncultured bacterium | reverse complement strand
ACCTGCTTTGCCTTTTCCTGCAGGCGCATAGCCTTGATAAGCGAAGGCAGTGCTTTAGGCACACCCGAAAGAACAGATGTTTTTCCTTCCCTGATCTTTAATTTTTCCCAATTCCTTTTAACGTCTTCTTCATTTTCCACCTTCACATCACCATAAATATGTGGATGGCGGTCGATCAGTTTTTTTGAAATGCCCTCGATCACTTCAGTGATGGTAAACTGTTTTTCTTCAGCAGCGATCTTTGAATAAAAAATAATATGCAGTAACAGGTCGCCCAGTTCCTCCTTTATGGCCTTCCAGTTATTATCTGTAATGGCTTCTGTAAGTTCATAAGTTTCTTCGAGTGTCATCTGCCGCAAGGAATG
Source organism: uncultured bacterium (assembly GCA_966210755.1). Taxonomy (GTDB): domain Bacteria; phylum Bacteroidota; class Bacteroidia; order Chitinophagales; family Chitinophagaceae; genus Flavisolibacter. Next base: position 2,113 of record CBIHLW010000497.1, on the reverse strand, counting down.
AATGGTCTGCTTTCTGTCCCACGGACATTTTTCCCTCAATTCATCCATAATTGCTACTAACCTTTCGAACGCTTCTTTATTGGATTGCATATTTACAACTGTATTAAGGAGAATAAAATAAACACTATCATCAGCAACATCACCAGATTAAAAGCAAGGAAATTGAGCAATAAAAACTTCAATATAGTCTTTCCCCAGTGCTGCCTGTAAAACCTTCTCATGGCTACCAGCAGATAAACTACGCCGTAAATAATGAACAGGGTGCGTAACAGATTAAAGAACCATCCTCCTGTTATATTATCGAGCTGCTCAAAAATAAGCGTGAATATGATCAGGATAAAAGTAAAAATGTAATGATATAAAGTAAACACGGCATGATCGCTATAATAAAATTGCTTTCTTCTGATGTAAAGCAATTTCAGGATCAGGGCAAAAAAAGGAAGTGAAATGAAAAGCAAATAAGGTAAGGTATGCAGGAAAGTGTCCAATATATCCCTGATCATTGCTCTTCTGTCATCACCAAATTTTCTTTTATGATTTTCCAGCTTCTTTTGCAGTTTATTTTCAAACCACCCCGAAGCATTTACCGTCACTTTTAAGGGTGTGTTTTTTTTAACGACCATCAATAGTTCCTCATTATCCAGTTTAACAGGAAAAGTGGAATCGGGATGGGCACCTGTTTTTTCTTTGGTTAGAATGATCCTGTATGAAGTATCCAATAAAAACCTGAGCTGTTTTTGATCCAGGCTGTCGTTTTGCGCGTTCAGCTGCTTCTGATAAAGAACAGAAGCATAATCCAGTCTTTCCGTTCTCGTCATCTGCCTTTCGCCTTCATCCAAACCTTTTACCGGATCAGAAACAGAAAAGAAAATGAGGAAGAAAACAGCTGAAGTGAACAAATACATACGTACCGGGTCGAGGTAACTTATCCGCCTGCCCGATACATATTGAAGAGGGATGTATCCGGGACGAAAGAACAGGTACCTGAGTGTTTCGAAGAACTTACCGTCGAAATGAAACAGGTCATAGATAAAATGCCTGATCAGACCCCAGACAGACTGTTTGTTAACCGTATTTTCCTGGCCACAAACCTGGCAAAACCGGCCGGCAACCGTGGCGCCGCAATTGAGGCAGTTCCTTTCCTTACGTTCTGGCTGGTGGGACACGCAAAATTTTCCTTAAAAATAGGGACAAAATCTCCAGTAAGGACTTATACTAATGGTTTCACCAAAAGCATTATCTATTTTTGGTAAAACAATATCTTAATGAGAGCACTCTTCCTGGTGGCTGTATCCATATGTTCATTATCGGCTTCCGCACAGTATTATTACAAAGACATAATCGGTACCAGGGAATCTGGTGATCTGATACGCAACTACATTAAGAATAAGGTAAGCCGTGTAATTCTGACCAGCTACGATGCAGAAAATACAAGGATCCAGGACTTCTTAATTGAACAGCAATTTTCTCCAACTACAGGCATATTAAAAACCATCAGCAGCTCTGCACAAAGCAATCCTTCCATTTTACTGACCTATGCTGATGCAAATGGCAATGTTATTAAAACGGTTGACAGCAGCAACCTGGTGGTGAGTGTTACCAGTTATTCCTACAATGATGCGGGTAAGCTGATAGAGATCGCTCACAGTTCCTCCGACTCTGCCAGGTTTCTCCATAAGAGCGACCAGCACCTGTGGTATTGGAATGGCGATAAGCCAGCAAGGATGCTCAGGATAAAAAATGGGAATGACACCACCCTCGTAGAATTCAAACACGATGCCAATGGAAATGTGATAGAAGAAACCGAGACACGCAGGAATGTAAGGTCAGTGCCTGTTTATTATTATTATAATGAGGAGAACCAGTTAACAGATATCGTAAGGCATAATCCGAAAGTTGGCATTCTGTTACCTGAATACATGTTTGAATATTCTGAAAATGGAGAAGTGATCCAAAAGATCACAGTTCCTATCAATAATCCCGATTACCTGATCTGGAGATACCAGTACAATGCAAATGGGCTGAAGACAAAGGAAGCGATCTATGATAAGTATAAGAGTCTGAGTGGGAAGATAGAATACCAATACGTTTTTTGAGAAAGAGAAAGAGAAAG
>CBIHLW010000496.1:0-2486 GCA_966210755.1 uncultured bacterium | reverse complement strand
CATCTTATCTCATTCAAATGTTTTTATGAACCATCAATTCTCCATCAAGCTGGGAACCATTACAGGAACTACGCTTTCCATTATTGGCAGTGTAGGGTGGGACGACATCGAGAGAACCCTGGTGCTGGGAACCATTGGTGCAGTGATCAGTTTTTTTGTGTCGTACTCATTGAAAAGCTTTCTGGAAAAGCGTAAGTGACAATAAAACTACGGGTGTAATGCCCGTAGTTTTTATTAGTTTAATTGAGGACTTATAACCTCTGTAACTGTTTCCACATTTGTTACCTCTGGTGTTATCAATGTTTTGGGTTTGGGGATTTTGATTCCTTTGAGTTCCTTTCTTGCAGGTTTATAGGGTTTGATGGAGCAGGGATCCATTCTGCCAGAAACAATCTCGTTCAACGTTTTTATGATATCACCTTCCTCACATTTCTCACCGTACTTATTCCTGATAAGCTTTTTAATGGTGTTTACAACCTCAGATGAATATAAAATGCTGGCGATACTCATGGGAAACAAAGCTTCACAACGGTTCCATAATAATTTCAGGCTTTTTCTTGTAATGGCATCTTTGTGCAGGTATTGAAGCAGTTCAACCTGGTTTTTTAATTGCGAACTGTCAGACAAATTGATAGAAAATATTTTCCTTGACTCAATTGGCTGATTGAAGAGTATCTTATAAAAATCAAAACTTCGTCCGTTCGTCAGTAATGCCCATTCAATGCCTTCATTGGCGCCATAATTTATTGTTTGCCGCAGGTGTTTATCAGAAAGCTCCAGCGACAAAGCTTTTACTTCAACCAAAAAATGCCTTATGCCACCTGTCTGAATCATGTAATCGGCATATGTGCCTTTGATCATGTATTCTGTCTTGATTTCTTCTATGGGGGTGAAGCCCAGGATTTCACTTAAAAAGCTGTTGACCATTAACCGTGTGCCAGATTCGTCAAGCTCGGTATAACTGTCTATATATCTTTTTTTATAAAGCTTGAGGGCAGAAAGAAGCTTCATTTTTTTTAAAGGAGTAAGCATAATAGTAAGTTTAGAAGTTGCCTGGAGGAAGGTTTTATTATGGTTGCAAGTAACAGGATAATCCTTTTTACAAAACACTGTAATAATACAGTAGCTGGAACTAACGAGACATTCCTAACTTAAACTTTCGTCACCATTTAAGCTAAACTAACTGCATGCAACAAAACAAGTCCGGGAACAGGCTTGGTGTTTCCCTTTCCGGTGGAGGTTATCGTGCTTCCGCTTTTCATATAGGTACACTGCGGGCACTGCATAAATTAAAACTGCTTGGCAGGGTAAATGTGCTTTCCACAATCTCAGGCGGTTCCATTACCGGTGCAGCTTACTGTCTGCATAAGGGAAGCTGGGATGAGTTTGAAAATTACATGATAGAAAAGGTGAGTAGTAAAAATGTGGTCAGGTTTATTCTTACCTCCTGGTCCGCATTACAATTACTTCTTTTCACGCTCGCCTTTATCGGAACTGGTATTTATTTTTTATTTTTTACTTCCTATCCCTGGTTATTCCTGGTTTTTCTTTTACTGTGGATCTTCCTTTTATTAAGGTTCCAGTTCTATATCTTCCCAACAGGTAAGGAAGTGGAAAGAGCCTATGATAAATATTATTTTCATGGGTCATCGATGCACCAGCTATGTAAAAAACCTGAACTGGCCATAGGTTCATCCAATCTTCAAACTGGAAGGCCCTTTACTTTTTCCTGGAGAAGGATGTCCGATTCAACTTACTCCTACATGGATCCTCCTATTTTTTTTGAACAGGGAAAATTTCCGGTAGCCAGGGCAGTAATGGCATCGTCATGTGTGCCTTTTGCATTTACACCGGTTTCAATCAATAAGAAGTTTTACAAAAAAGCGGATGATTATCACAGGATTGATCCAAAACTGGTAGATGGAGGTGTGTATGATAACCAGGGCATCCAGAAGATCACCCAGCAGGGTAGTTCCTATGAATGTGATATCATCGTTACTTCCGATGCTGGGGGAAAGTTGTCATTCCATAAAAAATATGGCAATACGTTTTCATTGCTGATAAGAACCGTTGATCTGTTCATGAACCGGATCAAAATGTTCCAGATGGTAGAAAACATATATCAGAATGAAAATAGAAAGCAGATCGCTTATTTCTCGCTGGGATGGGATATAGAGAATTGCATACCTGGTTTTGTTGAAAATATGTGCAAAGGCCACGTAATACAATCAGTAATTGATTCGCATGGTTTTGACCCTGCCTGGATAAAAGATCCATGTCTGTTTAAAAAAGAGATAGAAGCAAGTTTGAAAGTTACTGTAGGGTATAATGAAATTGAATCCAGGAATTTAACCGGAGATGAACTGCGTTTTATCAGGAATACAGGAACTAACCTTACGCCATTGAGCAAAAGAAGGATTGATTTGCTGGCAAAACATGCTGAAAACCTTACTGAATTACAGGTAAAGCTTTATTGTCCCATATTA
>CBIHLW010000495.1:0-2519 GCA_966210755.1 uncultured bacterium | reverse complement strand
TTATTTTTTCATGTCTATCAACCTGTGCTTTTCAGCTTCCTTCTTTTTTTCACCATTTTCGCTGATAAAAACATACCGGTATTGAAAGCTGTCAACACCCTCAGGGTTGATCTCAATAGAAGTATGCCAGAACTCGTTATTGAAAAATACCAGGGGTAAGGCCCTGGCCGGATCTCCATTTCCAAGTGAAGGCAAATTTCCGGCAATGGCAAGCGTTTGACCGAAATGTGTGTGAAAACGCAGGTAAAAATCAATTTTCATCAAATTCAAATTTCAATCATATCATCGTGTGTTTACAACACAATAGAGGACGAAAATAGTAAAAGCTTTTAATGAATCAGAACCAGGCAAAAATAGTTTTTTAATTGGGGGAGTATAAATTAAATGCGCTGCCCTATTTTTGCGCAAAATTTATCCAATGGAAGTACGTAATAAAAGAAAAGGTTTATACTGGCTGTTATTCTTCATTTCAGCTGCCGCTTTGGTAGTTGCAGTAATGACACACTGGCCCTGGCTCACATTGATCCTGCCTTTTTTGACAACCTTCTTTGTGCTGGCAATGGATATCATCTAATGATCTAAAATTCCTTCTGCCGCATTCCGGCTTAATGCATACCTGACCCCGCTATTGCGGGGTTTAATGTTCCGGCACCTCACCGGTACCTGATCATGAAGGCGCGGGTTATTGCTTTTTTTGTCTTAGTCCGTAATTAGCAGCTTTGCTGGCTTTTTGCAATTTCTTAAGTGAATCAGCGCTATGTCTGGCACCCGCAAGGTCAGCTGTATAATTTTTATTGATGGAATCTATCCTGTTGAGCTCCCGCGAAGTTTTGATATAGCTGCTATAAAGTTTCAGCTGGTTTTCGTTACGGGCCAATAACCTGGAGGCACCCTGCAGGTCTCCACGGTCAACCAGGAGCATGGCATTTTCAAGGTTTTCAATGGAAGAAAAAAGAATGGTTTGTTCAATTACGGAACGGTTGTACCATTTATAATAGGTATCCTTATTGTGAACAGGATCCAGCTGATTTTTATTGACTATGGTTTTTCTTTCTCCATCCCTCACATCGGTATAGCTTACCTGGGTAATAAAATCCTGACCTGAACGCAACTGGTCAGGTAAATTAAAACTAACCAGGAGTGCTTTGGTTTCTTCAGAAAAAAGATCCCTGAGCTTAACAGTCATCTCTGTTCCATTTATCTGGTAACTCAAAGGATAAGCTTTGTCTATAGTAACTCCTTCAGGGAAATTGATCTTTAGTTCAGCATCTCTTGCCGCAACCGTTAACAGCCCTGCCAGTTCTTCCTGAAACAGGTTGGTAAGTTTTTCAGGAGCATCAATGTAATAATAGTTCCCGGCACCGGTTTCAGCCATCTCAGTCATCAGGTCTTCATTATAATCAAGGCCTACTCCAAATGTAGATATGGTGATACCTTCCTCATCTTTAAATCGCCTCACATGCATCCTGATAATATTTGAATCTGTAAGGCCTGTATTGGCAATGCCGTCACTGATCAGCAATACACGGTTGATATAACCTTCTTTATAATTTCTTTTTACAAAATCATAACCCATTTCTGTTCCTCCCCACAAATTGGTGCTTCCCCTGGGTGAAATGGAATTGATCCTGCTTTTGATAAGTTCTTTGTCAATAACGGCTACGGGAGGTTGAATACTATCTACCGAATTATCATAAATAACAATGCTAACCATATCATTTGGCTGTAATTGTTCAATGATGCTTTTGGCTGCTCTTTTTGCAAAACCCATTTTTACGCCCTGCATTGATCCGCTCCGGTCAATTACAATTGAAATATTCAAGGGTACCCGCATGGCTGTATCATTGATAAATCTTCCAACTGAGGTTTCTATATAGAAATAGCCTTTTCTTTTTAAGGAATCAATAATGAAATAATTATTGTCCAAACCAGTAACCAGGGTAATGAATCCATTTGAACTGATCTTATTGCTGGCCTGGTGATCTTTCGCCCTGAACACGGGGATGATGGAATCACCTTTGTTTTGATCAGATAAATGCATGGATGGCCGGTTGAAACCAGAGAACAGGATAACCATCAGGCATGATAAAAAAAGAAAAAAGGAAATGTTTCTCATATGCTGGCCGTAAAGCTAACCGCCCGGTCACGAATCTGCAAACCGTGGTTGTTAAATCATGCAAAGAATGTAAATATGTTATGGTTTTATGCCTTAAATGAGTGCATTTTTCTTTTAAATGATTTGCTTAACTTTAAGGAAACCCCTTTTTTATGAATCCCGATTTAAAACAGAAACTCCATCAACTGGTGGACCAATGCAACGATGAGTATTTACTCGAAGAAGCCAAAGCTGTTCTTGAATCTGACGAATCAGGAAAGGAATTCTGGGAAGAACTGGATGAGGAGGATAAAGAATCTTTTCTTGGTGTTGAAGAAGAACATGAACAGGGACATACCATCACTCATATCCGGCTGATGCACCAGTTTGATAACTGGAAAAAGAAATAACTGCTTTGATCATT
>CBIHLW010000494.1:0-2533 GCA_966210755.1 uncultured bacterium | reverse complement strand
AAAAGGCTGAAGGAACTGGAATCCCTGAAAGTAACAAGAAGGGAGCTGGCCGTGTTCTTCGGGCATAATGTGCAGGGGAGTTAAGAAGGTTTAAGATTTAGGGTTCTTTAATTCTGAAAGACATGATTGAAAATTGAATTTTCTTTAGATCACGTCGGTCTCAACCCTAAACCCTAAACCTTTAACCTCACAACGCATAGCGCTTGTTACTGATCAAATGATCTGCTATTCTTCTCCTTGCCTCTTTTGAATTGAAAGGCTGTGCTTTGGTAAAACGTTTCAGTCCCATTAAGATCATTCTTTGTTCGTCACCTTCAGCAAAGGCATTGATGGCATCCTTACCGTTTTTGTGAATACGGTCGGCGGCATCATATAAAAAACAACCAAGCATATCACGATAGATTTGCAAAGGTGCTGCAGCGTTATTTTCTTCAAGTTTCATGACGCGCAATAACAGGCTTTCAGCAAGAAAAGTATCAATGGCCATATCAGCTATCGACATGAGGATCTCCTGTTCGGTTTCCAGTTGCATCATCAGTTTCTGGGCCGCGGCACCTGCCGTCAGTAAAACTGTTTTTTTGAAATTGTTCACCAGCTTTCTTTCCTGTGCAAATGGTGTTTCATCATCTTCACCAAATTCAGGAATGCTCATAAGTTCCTGCGATACTTTCATGGCAGGTCCCATAATATTCAACCTGCCCTGCATGGCCCGTTTCAGTGTCATATCCACGGTAAGCAGGCGGTTGATCTCATTGGTGCCTTCATAAATGCGATTGATACGGCTGTCGCGGTAAGCCCTTGAAATATTATATTCTGCGCTGAAACCATTACCACCGTGGATCTGTACACCTTCGTCCACGCAAAAATCTGCTATTTCGCTACCGCAAACTTTTAGAATGGCGCACTCAATGGCATATTCCTCCGCCGCGGCTAATACAGCTTCATTGAAAGGTTTACCTGATTGGTGAAGTTCCGATTCCTTATCATCTATCCATTTCGCGGTTCGGTATAATGCACTTTCACAGGCAAATACCCGGATGCCCATTTCTGCCAGCTTGTGTTTGATTGCGCCGAAATTGGCAATGGGTTGTTTAAACTGCTCTCTTGTATTTGCATATTCAATGGAGGCCGAAATCGTTTTCTTTGCACCACCCATTGTTGCGGCGCATAATTTCAGTCGTCCTATGTTAAGTATATTAAAAGCAATCTTATGACCTTTACCGGTTTCACCCAACACATTTTCAACAGGTACTTTACAATCCTGGAAATACAACTGTACGGTAGATGAACCCTTAATTCCCATTTTATGTTCTTCGGGACCCTGTGTAAATCCTTCAAACCCTCTTTCTACAATAAAGCCCGTGAATTTATCACCATCAACCTTGGCAAAAACGGTATATACATCAGCAAAACCACCATTGGTTATCCAGCATTTCTGGCCATTAAGCAAATAATACTTTCCATCATCGCTTAGGCGTGCTGTGGTCTTTGCACTCAGTGCATCGCTGCCGCTGTTTGGTTCCGTTAAGCCATAAGCACCCGCCCATTCACCGGAAATCAGTTTAGGAATGTATTTCTGTTTCTGTTCCGGCGTTCCAAAATAAAGTATGGGCAATGTGCCAATACCTGTATGGGCTGCAATGGCAACAGAAAAAGAATGACCTGCACCAAGGTATTCATTGATAATAGTGGATGTAATAAAATCTTTCCCAAGACCCCCATATTCCTCAGGAAAAGAAACAGAAAGCATACCCTGTTCACCGGCCTTCACCATCAGTGACTTCATAAGTCCGGGCTCCATGTTATCAATGCGGTCCAGAATAGGTGTTATCTCGGCTTCCAGGAACTGTTCACACATATCGCGGATCATTTTCTGTTCTTCAGAAAATTCTTCAGGGATAAAAGTTGACGCGGTATCGCTTTCCTTTACCAGCCATTCTCCACCTTTTAATGCATTTTTTACTGCTTCCATAATCAGGGTTTTAAAAATGACAGTTATTGACTAAGGTTATCATATACTTTTTGTAAAACTTCTTTACACATGTCCACCTGGTTGGCCGGTACGCCATCCAAAGCTTCAATTAAAGTAGCTTCTGCCAGTGCCATTGTTTCTTCCTGAAGCCTGAGTGCATTTTTAGTGAGGTACACCTTATTGATGCGCCGGTCCTTTTCATCTGACACTCTTTTCACAAGACTTAATTTTTCAAGGTTGTCTATCAGCCTTGTAATACTGGGCTTGTCCCTGAATGTGGCATTGCATAGTTCCTGCTGACTCTTTCCATCCTCCTTCCATAAATGATACAAAACACTCCATTGCTCAATGGTAAGGTTGATGCCTGCTGCATTGAATTTCTTCTGAAGCCGCCTTGCAATGGCCGTAGAAGCCTTACCCGTGATGAAACTGTATAATTCGCCTTTTTTAAATTGGTTGTTTGGCATATAGTTGTTTATGCAACTAAGTAAATTTAATACGCTCCTTCCACATTCCCAAATAAAAGCTCATAAATTTTTTATTTTCATGCCTGTTGAAAAT
>CBIHLW010000493.1:0-2540 GCA_966210755.1 uncultured bacterium | reverse complement strand
GTATGGACCTGCTTAAAATAAACCGAAGGCAAAGGAAATAATGTTTTGATTTCTATAATTAGTTTGTTATCAATTATCAAATCCAGTTTAAATCCTTTTTTAAGCTTTAAACCGTCATAGATAACTGGCAATTTCAATTGTCTCTTATAGCCAATTCCCAGATTTTCTAACTCATAACAAAGAATTTCTTCGTAAACTTTTCATAGCACCCAGGTCCAATTTTAGAATGGATTTTAATACATAGGTTAATGATCAGGTAAGTTAATTTATCTATTTCCAAGCCTATGATTTTTTTATCTGAACCTACGATAATGGTTGAGCGTATTTATGGGAGAAACAACAGGCTTTTCTGTTTTTTTCATCCTAATTTTGAAAATGCTGATTTTGAAAACCCTCTTTTATACTCTTTTTTCTCCTTTAACCTTATAGTTTATGGCAAAAGATCTTCTCAAAGGCTACGTAGACGTGGAAACACACAAAGGCATCACAACCATAGAATTCTTTCATCCACAAAGCAATTCGCTCCCGCACAGCATACTTGATGAACTTGCAAATGAGATCCATGATGCTGGGGCAGATAAGGATACCCGCGTGATCATCTTAAAATCCGGAGGTGAAAAAGCATTTTGTGCCGGGGCATCATTTGATGAACTTTCCCGGATAGATGATCCCAAAAAAGGTTTTGAATTTTTCAGCGGTTTCGCCAATGTTATCAATGCCATGCGAAGATCGCCCAGACTGATTATTGGCCGCATCCAGGGTAAATGCGTTGGGGGTGGCGTAGGTCTGGCTGCAGCAGCTGATTATGCCATTGCAGTTGAAGGCGCTGATATCAGATTGAGTGAACTGGCTGTGGGTATTGGGCCGTTTGTAGTAGGACCGGCCGTACAAAGAAAGATCGGACTCTCAGCATTTTCACAATTAGCCATAGATGCTGCCTCATGGCGCAAAGCCGAATGGGCAAGAAGTAAAGGACTTTATGCTGAACTACACGATTCTGTTGATGGCATGGAAGAATCAATTCGCCGTCTTGCAAACCAGCTTGCACATTCAAGTCCTGATGCCATGTCCGAATTAAAAAAAATATTATGGCAGGGCACTGAGGACTGGGATGAATTTTTAATTGACCGGGCTGAGATCAGCGGCAGGCTTGTACTGAGTGATTTTACAAAAAAAGCTATTGCCGGTTTCAAATCAAAAACCAGTTAAGAAAAAGGCGGCCGCGGCCGCCTTTTAAAATGCTTCTACTCAAGAATGATCAGCTTAGTGGTTGCACTGATCTTTTGAAGTTCATTATCTGTAAAGAGCCTGCAGAAATAAATTCCCTTCCCAAGTTTAGATCCGTCAAAATTCACAACATGTATGCCTGCCGGCTTATCCGCATTCACCAGAACATTTAATTCTCTGCCAAGAAGATCATAGACCCTGATTGAAACCTTGCTGGCAACCGGAAGACTGTATTGAATTTTTGTTCCTCCTTTGAATGGATTGGGGAAATTAGCCAGGCCAAATTGTGCAGGTAATACATTTACCGTATGTGCAGGATTAACTGAGCGCTCTGCAGCACATGGGCCAGCCTGATCTCCATGTCTCAAATGCGCATCTAATGCATTCTGACTGATGCAGAGTGTTTGTCCTTTATGGCAAACCAGTACTTTATCGTTTCCACCATCTAAAGGATCGCAATCCATTTCATCAGGCACTCCATCATTGTCGTCATCCAGATCACAAATATCACCACTTCCATCTCCATCGCTATCTGTTGAAGGTTCAAAATTGTAGGTGTCCTCATCAAATGTAAATGCATCAACTGCAGTAGAAAGCCCTGGATTACCTGAACCCTGATTGATCCCTACTGCAAGAATTGTTGCATCAGGATTATTGGCAACAATTTCCGCCCAGGTTTTATCGCAACCAGCCGTAGCACCGGCACACTGACCATTAATGGGCTGGGTAGACCACCAGATACCTTCCATGGCATTCCAGGTTTGCCAGGTTCCGCTAACTACCATTCCATCTCCGGGATTATAAACAGGTTCATACACCAGTGTGCTAAAACCGCCCGGATCTGAACCATTATAATCTATCTGAACATTCAGGGCTGCAACCTGCTGTAAATTCCCTGTAACACGATATGTTGAATACATGATGGCATCAATGTCTGCAATGCTTTTTCCAACATGATCATAATTAAATAAAAATGCTTTTTCTGAACCCAGCACTGTGGTGAGCAATAAACTTCCGCAGCCTAAAGGAGCGGGAGCAGGTCCGCTGATGAATGCAATGGAAGATGGAGGCGTGCCCGTTCTTGTATAACCCACCCAGTTATTGGTAGGGGCAGTATTTTCAGGCTGACGGGTAATGTCCGACTCAGTAATAACTGTCTGGGCATTTGTGCTGTTTGAAAAACAAAGCAATAATAAAGAGACGGCAAAAACAGGCAACGAGCTGCCTGGTAGAATTTTTTTCATAATCGAAGTTTTAGTTTATTAGATAATTAACAGAACCAGATTATGATACGGAGTGAGAAAGGTTTGTTC
>CBIHLW010000492.1:0-2544 GCA_966210755.1 uncultured bacterium | reverse complement strand
CCATCAACTGATAATCCACTGGCTACAATTCCAAAAACATTTCTTTTATTGGCATACCAGTCCATCCCTAGTTTGAGTGTGTGATTGAAGCTGGCAAAACTGAACCTTGTTTGCTGGTCTGTAAATCCTTTTACCAGGCCATCCGCAGCATCAATCTGTTTACTTTCCATATCCATTGTATTCCTGCCACGGAAATAATTGGGATTGTAGTTACCAAAAATATTGACCTTATTCTTCCTGTAATTAAAATTGAAACTGTTCTGCGATTTCGGAAGCATATATAATGTACCCTCAAGTTCATAAATACTCGTGGTGGCCCCTATCATAACATTCCCATTGAAGCCATTATTCTTCCCTTTTTTGGTACGGATGTCAATGATCCCAGAATTACCTGAAGCATCATATTTTGAAGAAGGATTGGTCATGATCTCGATGGTTTCCAGGGCTGATGCAGGCATATTCCTCAACATAGTTGCCAGGTCTGTGGCTGAAAGAAAGGTGGGCTTACCATCCATCATAACAATCACACCCTGTTTACCGCGCAAGCTGATCACACCGTCGTTGTTTACCATTACACCCGGCGATTTTTCGAGGATCTCCAGGGCGGTTGAACCGGCACTGGTTGGTGAAGCATCAACATTTACAATGGTTTTATCAAGCTTTGTTTCTACAAATGGCTTAACTGCAGTTATGGTTATGTTATTCAGATTCCTGGCAGATGGTTCAATAATAGTTGGGGGTAATTGCAGGTCTGAATTTTTATACTCAAATACGGATGACCATTTTTTTTCAAAACCAACCGAGAAAACCGAGATCAGGTATGTTCCTTTTTCTATGTTGAAGAATTCGTAATGTCCATCCTTGTCAGATACCGCAACTTTAACAAGGGTAGAATCACCGGCATTCAATAATGAAACATTGGCAGCAACAATAGCTTTGCCGGCTCCGGATTGAACAGCTCCGTAGATCTTTACAGCTGATTGGGCCTTAACTGTTAACCCTGACAGTATAATGATCATCAACAGAAATAGCTTTCTCATACAATGTTTTTGGTTGGCGAAACTCTTACAAAGATTTAATCCTGAAAACCGATTGAAGAATGAATTGTGATAAACAGGGTTTAAACCGTTGTGAAGGGAGCGCAAAGTTTATCAATACATAAACGGTAGTTATACCTTACGAACCACATGAGTTGTGAAAAACTGTTAAAGAAAAAAGAGTTCACCAATAGGAACTCTTTTTTCTTTTATTATTAATTGCCGGCACCAACCCTGTTTTGTTCATCGTTGGAACTATTGCTTCTTCTTTTCGGGCCACCATTCATTTTACCCTTATTGAATCTGAAATTGAAACCAAGGTTCACCACTCTTGAATCACCTTTCTCACCAATTCTGGCGTCAACTGTTCCGTACCTGGAAATTGCATTGAAACCCTGCGACCAAAGAATGTCGCGCACACTTAACCTGATCGTTCCCTTCCCTTTTATGATCTGCTGACTGAACCCAACGTTCAATCCACCCACCGATCCTGCTTCAAATACACCTTCGATTCCTGCAGTTCTGAACCAGCCGCTTAATTCAGCTGTAAAGGTTTTACCAATCTTGAATTGTTGTGAACCATTCAGCATTAATGTGGTTGCCTGGATGGTTACAGGAACTGTATTGATCATCCCTTCGAAGCGATTGTTGAAAACATTCACATAAAGGCTGTTGGTCCACCATTTGTTCACAGGCATATTGGCACTGACAGCTAATCCAAACTGCCTTTGTTTTGCAATGTTTGCCTGCTTTACATATGTTTCATTGGTGGCTTCATTTTGCTCGAGCACCTGCTGGATGATATCATTTGTTTGTGTGTAGTTCAACGTTGTATTTAGAAAACCCTTGTAGCTATGGCTTAATTCAATATTATGACTGAACTGGGGCTTCAGGTTTGGATTACCCATCTGGTAGGTATAACGGTCAAGGTATTCAATGAAAGGGTTGAGGCTTTCATAATTAGGACGGCGGATCCTTCTGCCATAGTTCAATCCAAAATTATGTTTCTCGCCTGCTTTGTACTGGAGGTAAGCAGTAGGAAACAGCTGTGTATAATTCCTGGTGAATGAAGTATCGGTAGGTACAATATTACCGCTGGCATAATCAACCTTGTAGCCATCAGAAAATCCTTTAGAAACCGTGTTCTCCAGCCTCAGGCCAAATTGCGCATTGATCTTTTTACTTAAAGGAGTACTGAGGTTTACATAAGCTGCATTGATATTTTCCTCATAAACAAAACCATTGGTACGAAGTAGATCGGCACCGGTAACACCATTATTTACTACATCATAAAGAGCGTCGTTATCAGTTTTTACAATACTTGATTTAATACCAGCCTCAAACCTTGAATCTTTTTTCAATGGCATTACATAATCTATACGGCCACTGTATATATCTATCTGCTGGGGTAGTTTACCATATAAAGTATCCCCTTTTTGAAACTCTGATCCGGCTGCATTATAATAATAGTTACTTAAAGAATTATTATTGGTGGCTTTGTATGTAC
>CBIHLW010000491.1:0-2551 GCA_966210755.1 uncultured bacterium | reverse complement strand
GATAATATTCAGTGGACTTGTATTTAAAATTATCCGTAGAATGATCTGGGTAGTTATAAATAATAAAAAATAGGAAAATAAGGTGGCATAAGCAGCGCCGTATAATCCAAAATAATGAATGGCCAGTATGTTTAAAGCTATATTAAACGATGCAAAAACAGCCATTAATATGGAGTTGATATGAGGCTTTCCAAGTACGTCGGTAACATTTCCAAATTGTTTTATAAATGGAAGGAAGAATCCATAAAAAACGATCACCTGTAAAATTGGAGCCGCTTCAACATATTTTTCACCTGCAAGAAGGAAAAGCAATTGTGATGGAAATATCAGGATAATTAAAATTGCCGGTATAGTAAAAGTAAGGGTTGCTGCAACTGTTTTTTCATAGATCCTTTTAATTCCTTCAAGGTCATTATTCTTCATGATCTGGGCTGCCCTGGGAAACATGATATCCGCAAATACCTGCGAGGGCATATCAACAAGGTTGGTGATACGGGTACAGGTGGAATACAATGCCGAAGCAGCTGCTGATATCAGGGAGGATGTCATAAAGCTGTCTGTGCTTCTGAATATCAGTGAAAAAAGATTATTGCTGAATACATATTTGCTGAAGCCTATGAATTTGGCCAGGAATGATTTATTGCGTTTTACTTCCGGTCTCTTATACTTCCGGCTCAGATAAAGTCCGGTGAGCAGGCCCATGGCTGTACTTACAAGGTAGATAAGGGCCAGCAATGTAAGGCTAATGCCATAATCAAAGAAGTAATAAAATGCAATTGATAAGAACATTAGTCCATTCCTGGTGAAATACATCCAGAACACAGCCCTGAAATCAAACCTGGTGATGAGGAAAACTTCAAGATAGGAGAATGGTATCAGGAAAATAAGGGTGATGCAAAAATAATACAGCAGTTCAGCCAATCCCGGCGCGTTAAACTGGCCCTCCATGAAAGAGCTGAAAGAAAGAAATAAAAGGATCAGTAAAACTGAAAAAACAATATTTATAAATATGGCGGCATATTCAATGCCCGGATGCTCTTCTTCATCTTTTGAATTGATAAAAAGTACATAGCCGTTTTTGATCAGCGAATTCCGTAGCGTTTCAACTATTGATGAAGTAATGAGGAAGAGTCCCCAAACGCCGAGCGCCTGTTGTTCCAGATCTCTTGCCAGGATCATGAACGACATGACGCCAAAAAGCAGGACCATAACTCTTTGCATCATGGTATATTTTCCCGAACTCAGCCAGTATGAATATTTTTGCGCCATTATTTTTTCACAGGTTTTTCTAGGGAAAATAAATACTGGAGCGGGGTCCATTTTTTTGCGAGAAGGTAAATGAGTATCGGTAAACCAATGCCTAATATCAGGCTTCCCCCAATGAGGAAATAGATATTGGTAATGTTAAACACTTTCAGGCATACGATCCTGAAGGAGGAGATCACCAGTATATGAAGTATATAAATGTGTAATGAGCTTTTTCCTACGGTATTCAGCCAACCGGCTATGCCTGCACTATACAACAATTTGCACAGGCAACAAAAAACGAAGCAGGCCACCAGTATAATGAACAGGAAAGGTCCGTAATATAATGTGTTGACGGGAGCATAATTTTCGTCAATATTATGAAACCAGAATAGTTGCCCTGCAACAAATACGGGTAATGCTATCAAAAAATATGTAAGAATGCTTTTTGTTGGTTTGCTGTCATAGGTGGCGATCATTTTGGATAATTGCACACCAACCGCAAGAAACACATAATAATATAGTAAATCCGAGATCAGGCTATACTCACTTACCAGCGGATGTGCAAAATGAATAAGTATGGCAAAAGTTAAATGCAATACCGGGTTCTTATGCATCAAGTTTGAGATAAGGATCAACAATGCGCTGGTATTGAATAGGGCAAACAGATACCACATGTGATCGAGCTCACGTGGCTGTGTTATAATATAAAGGTAATCGGATGGTGTTCTTTTGGAATTGGTATAATCCGAAAGAAGTATCTGCATACTAATCAATACCAGGGTCCAAACCAGATAAGGATATAGAAGTGAAGATGCTTTCTTTCTAACCAGTTCACTCTTTTGTTTTTTCAAAAGAGAACGGCCAAGGAAAATACCTGAAAGCACAAAGAACACCGGCATTCTTACGTTGACGAGGAATTCCTGGATATTATAAAGAAAGGAAGGAACTTCCTGTGCAGATCTTTGTAAACCTACCATAGTATGCCTGTAGACCACCAGAATAATGGCAATCCCTCTTGCATAATCCACCCATTCCATTCTTTTTGAAGCATGGGGAACAGAAAGTTTTCCAGTGGCAGGTTCTTCTTTTAATAACACGCCGACAAAATAGAGATTAAATGCCTCAGATTAAAGGTTAATATCAGATTTCCCAACCTTATTCAAAATGGCTCCAAGGAATTTGCCGTTTAAAGCATGAAGAAACCTGATTGATTCCTTGTCTACCTGTTTCAATTCTGCGGTTGCTGAAAATATCGCAATTACACCTTCGGCAAATGGTACCAGTTCTTTGGTATCGGTAAAAC
>CBIHLW010000490.1:0-2553 GCA_966210755.1 uncultured bacterium | reverse complement strand
CAATAAATCAATTACTTATAAGTTTTTGGTTTTGTTCATGAGTAGTTTGGTCCCTTATTTGGAAAATAACTCTGATAAGAAATGAAGAAGGTCAACTCCATATAT
This sequence comes from uncultured bacterium, assembly GCA_966210755.1. Classification (GTDB taxonomy): domain Bacteria; phylum Bacteroidota; class Bacteroidia; order Chitinophagales; family Chitinophagaceae; genus Flavisolibacter. The sequence goes on along the minus strand of CBIHLW010000490.1, from coordinate 2,448 downwards.
CACATTTTACTGGCAGATGATGATGCTGACCACGCTGCTTTATTTGAGCGTATACTAACCAGGGAATATCCTGAAGTAAAATTATCTTTTGTGAACGATGGATTGCAGGCCCTTCAGTTTCTCAGGCTCAACCAGGTTGACCTGTTGTTTCTGGATCTGAATATGCCGTGTAAAAACGGGTATGAATGCATGCAGGAAATTAAAAAGGATCCTTCCTTACAGCATCTACCTGTTATTGTTTACAGCAGTTCTGCCCATATGAGCGATATTCAGAAATCATTTATTCTGAAAGCTGATTTTTATATGGTCAAGCCTTTTAGTACGGAACATCTGAAAACCGCTTTAAAAATGATCCTTTCCATAAACTGGAGCGATCCTCCTGCACATCCGCATTATTTCATTAATAACCGTTTTGTACCGTATACCGCCACTGCATAAAAAATACGGATCAGCTTCTGATTAATTCTCTAAAAATATGTTTTCAGGACGAACCTGATGATAAAGGATTGCAGCCTCCGGCATAATTTACGTTAGCGTTTATTTGCAGCCGTACATATGCCAGGATCCCTTTAATGATTTCCCATCCCACTTTTGCCCTCTTGTTTCCTGCTTCATTCAAAAAATAAAAAAAAGGCCGGATAGAAATCCAGCCTCGTGTATATCCAATATCCTATGAAAAACCAATGATGTGGAAGCAAATTATAAACCAAACTATTCCTTAAGGTCAATCCGCTGAAAATTAAATGCTTCGAAGGATGGGATGGGTAATAATTTCAGCAATTGCAGTGATCTGGCCACAGTTTGAAATCCATATCATCTCATCGCCCGATACAGCTATCGTATTTTTGCGTAGTAAAACCTGTACCTTTTTAATGCGGGATCAGTCTAAATTGTATTACAAGCCAGCAGCCGACCTATTTTAAACACAACCCTTAACCATGAATACCATTCAGATCCTGATGCTGGAGGATAATCCAATGGATGTAAAGATCATCCAGAAACTTATTACCAAAAATGGTTTGCAGGTCAATTTTACGGTAGTTGCTTCCGGATTGGAGTATACTTCAAAACTGGAACAGTTCAGTTACGACATCATTCTTTCTGATCACCAGCTGCCCGATTTTGATTCCATCCGTGCATTGGAAGTCCGGAACCAGAAGCACGAAGCTGTTCCCTTTATTTTAATTACCGGAGCCGTGTCTGAAGAAATTGCACTGGCTCTGATTAAACAGGGCGCAGATGATTATATTTTAAAAGACCGCCTGCAAAGGCTGCCCACTGCTATTGAAGATGCCATACAAAAAAGGAAGACGGAAAAGGCAAAACGGTCCATGGAAACCTCCCTTAGTATTTTGACCGAAAGATTGCAGCTGGCCGCTAAAACTTCTTATGACATAATCTGGGATTACGACCTCGACAGCAATTTTATTTATTGTTCTGATGCTATTGAAAAGGTGATCGGTATTCCGGGTAAGGACCGTTTTCGTCCTGTTGAACTGATGAAATATGTTTACAGTGAAGATGTGGCTTCACTGGAAAATAGTTTTGCTATAATGGTACTGGGAAAGGAACAGAGATGGCGGAAGATCTTCAGAGCGGTGCGTAACGATGGTAACCTGGCATGGATCAATAATAATGCTATCGTGATCAGAGATAAGAAGGAAAAGCCGGTAAGGATTGTAGGCGTTATGCATGATGTAACTGAAATACGCAGGTTACAACATGAATTAATGGAGCAGGAAACCCAAAGTCAAAAGCAAATGGCCGCCATCACCATTCAGGCCCAGGAAAAGGAAAGATCTGAAATAGGAAAAGAACTGCACGACAATGTGAATCAGCTGCTGGCTACCGCCAAGATCATGATTGATACGGCCAGGACAACGCCTGACCTCCATGATATTTGCCTGGCAAAAAGTCAGGAGTCGATCATGGATGCCATCAATGAATTAAGAAATATTGCACACTCCATGATGACGCCATCATTTGATGATTTTAAATTTGAACAGATCATACAGGACATCACCATCAATTATAACCTGTCCGGAAAATTCAGGCTTAGGGTAGCCTTTCCTCCTTCAGAATTGCTGGACAGTATCCCCAATGCCATCAAGCTTGCTTTTTACAGGATCATTCAGGAACAGGTAAGCAATATTTTAAAATATGCCAGGGCAAAAAATGTAATGATTAAACTATTTATACTTGAAAACAGTTATACGCTTGAGATCAGTGACGATGGAATTGGTTTTGATACCAGCCGTAAAACAAAAGGTATCGGCTTAAGGAATATGGAAAGCAGGGTGGTGGTGTTTGGAGGATCAATGAATATAACCAGCGCGCCCGGTAAAGGATGTAAGATCGAACTTATGATACCTTCAAGATTCCCGGTGTTTACACAAACAGAAGGAAGATAGAACAATTTGTAATTGATCATTGGTAATTGTATTTCGT
>CBIHLW010000489.1:0-2598 GCA_966210755.1 uncultured bacterium | reverse complement strand
ATTAAGGCATCATCTACAGGCATGAACAAATATACTCCTGTCCCCCTGAAGGGGGAACTTAGTTCAGATTATTCTTTTTTTCCGGATATTTTATTCTTATCCGATTGCTGAAGGGGGGAACTTAGTTCAAATTGAAAATATTCTTAAATCCAGGTTTCCCCTTCAGGGGCACAGGGGGTATATTTGCCGTCCTATGTCAAAAGAGATCGTTGTCAGTGGTATCAGACCAACAGGTTTTCTGCACCTGGGAAATTATTTTGGAGCCATGCGAAATTATGTACGCATGCAGGATGCATACGACTGTTATTTTTTTGTAGCTGACTGGCATTCGCTTACAACCCATCCGGATACAAAAGAATTAAAGAACAGTGTGTTAAGGGTGTTGGCTGAAAATATAGCAGCCGGCCTCGACCCCGCAAAAGTTTGTCTTTATGTTCAAAGCAGCATTCCGGAGATAGCCGAATTGTATCTGCTTTTAAACATGCTTGCCTACAAAGGTGAACTGGAAAAAACCGCAACATTCAAGGATAAGGTAAGGCAGCAGCCGGACAATGTAAATGCGGGATTATTGACTTATCCTGTTTTGATGAGTGCTGATATTCTGATTCACCGGGCCAGATATGTACCGGTTGGCAAGGACCAGGAGCAACACCTGGAAATAACCAGGAACTTTGCACAAAGATTCAATCACCGTTATGGTGAATTATTTCCCGAGCCAAAGGCTTTCAATTTTGGTGAGGAGCTTATAAAAATTCCCAGTCTTGACGGAGCAGGTAAAATGAGCAAAAGCGAAAATCAATATGCTACGCTGTATCTGGCCGATGAAGATGAATTGATCAGAAAGAAAGTTATGAAAGCCAAAACTGATGCAGGTCCCTCGGAACCAGGTGCTGAAAAGCCCGATTATATCAAAAACCTTTTTCAGTTAATGGAGCTGGTGAGTGAGGAAAGCACCACCCGCAAATTCAACGAAGATTTTAATAAAGCATCCATTCGGTATGGTGATATGAAGAAACAACTGGCAGAAGATATGATCAGGTTTATCCGCCCGATCAGGGAAAAGGCCGTTTCCATATATAGCGACAAGGAATATTTGAAAAAGATCATCAGAGAAGGTGCAGAACGGTCAAGGGAAAGTGCCCAGGCTACAATTAGATCTGCAAGAGAAATGACACGATTGAAATATATGTAAAGAATTATCAGGCTTTTTTCCTTATGGAGATAAGATTGGCAGTTTCAAAATAAACTCTATTTTTAGCAACACTTATTTATTTTCATTTCCGGATGGCGAAATCTAAAAAACCAAAGCACATTGCAATTGCGGGTAATATTGGCGCTGGTAAAACCACTTTGACCGAATTACTCAGCAAACACTATAAATGGATACCACATTTCGAAGACGTGGATCATAATCCATACCTGAATGACTTTTACGAGGACATGCCGCGCTGGAGTTTTCAATTGCAGATCTATTTTTTGAACAGCCGTATCAACCAGCTGCTAGAAATTCACAAGGGAACTGAAACGGTAATACAGGACAGGACCATTTATGAAGATGCTCACATTTTTGCACCCAACCTTCATGAAATGGGGTTGATGAGTAAAAGGGATTTTGATAATTATTTTAAATTTTTCCAGACACTTAAATCAATGGTCCAGCCTCCGGATCTTATGATCTATCTGCAGGCTTCTGTTCCAACACTTGTTGGGCAGATCCAGAGCAGGGGAAGGGAATACGAAGAGAATATCAGGCTGGATTACCTTAAAAGGCTCAACGAATACTATAATAAGTGGATCGAAAACTATAAAGAAGGTCCTTTGCTGATCATAAATGTGGACGATAACCGTTTCCCGCAAAAAGAAGAGGACCTTGGAAAGATCATTGGAAAGATAGATGCGCAGCTATATGGGTTGTTCTGACCTAAGGGCTAAAGGCCATTAGCGCAAGGCATTCCTCATGGATAAGTTGCATAAACATCAGTTTCAGATAACAGCGACTGAATTTTTTCCAGCCACTCATACTGCGCTTTTCTTTTGCGGCTATGGTCTGTTTCTCCATCGTACATTCTCTGATATTCCTCCTTCTGGTTTACGATTGACTGATAGATCTCGCTGATATCTTTTTTAAAAGTTCTTTTATTGAATTCATAATTCTGCAGGGCTTCATTCAATTTGCGGGCAAAGATCTCAGTAATGTCGAAATGTCCCTGTTCGTGAGCAAGGATATAATCCGTTTTCATCAATCCCCAGGACTTTGTTTTTGAAAAATGACAGGTTATATTATACGATAGCCTGCCACCCTGCATCTGGTAAGCAATGCCAAGAGAGGTGCTGGTGGAAGCAACGGCTTCCGTTCCTTTTTTAGGTGCGCAAAGGAAATCTTCCCAGGTTAATCTTTTATCAGACCAGGGAATAATTTCACTGGGTTCATTATCTGAAAGTACAGATAACCCGGGTGAATAAAAATGTACTGCTTCTGCAGCCGGTGCGGGTATTCCTGAAAATCCCAGTGCCAGTACGGATACTGTTATTAGGTGGAAGAGATTCATAGTTTTATCTAACGGTTATTGGATGAAAAAAATTATATAGGGTTACACC
>CBIHLW010000488.1:0-2606 GCA_966210755.1 uncultured bacterium | reverse complement strand
TATTGTTTCATGGGATATGGTGCAGCAAACTTCCCTGGCAAGTTGCGAATATCCGAAAGGCGTAGATGAGTTTGAAAAAGCAGGATTTACAAAACAAACCGCTACTGTGGTAAAGCCACCCATGGTGAAGGAGAGCAAGATAAAGCTGGAATGCAGGGTACTTGAAATAAAATCACTTGGTGAAGAGGGTGGCGCAGGTCAGCTTGTGATCTGCGAAATCCTGGTTATGCATATTGATGACAGTCTGCTTGATGCAGACAAAAAATTTGACCAGGCAAAACTTGATCTGGTGGCGCGGCTTGGAGGCGACTGGTACTGCAGGGTAAATGCATCCAATTTATTCAAGGTACCTAAGCCAAACATCAGATTAGGAATCGGGATGGATGCCCTACCCGAAAGCATCCGTACCAGCAGGATACTCACCGGCAATCACCTTGGTCAGTTAGCCAATGTAAATGAACTGCCTGTTGTTCAACCTTCGTATGATGATGAGCATTTAAAAAATATTGTACAATATTACGCGGTAAATCCTGCTGAAATGGAAAGTGCGGTTCATGGTTATGCAGCGAAGCTGCTTGATGAAAATAAAATTGAAGAAGCCTGGCAGGTGCTTTTGATGGTGGAAAGTTTGTAGGGAGTGGCGAGTCTGGGAGTCGGGAGTCCAGAGTTCAGAGTTCAAAGTCAAGAGTTCAAAGTTCAAAATTCAGAGTCGGCTTAGTTTCAACTCCTGTATCACATCCAGTTTTCTTCCGATGATTCCGTTTTATACAATACGTAATTGCTGATAGCCTGGGCGGCCTGCAATGAAATAAAATATATCCTGATATTTCCTCCTGCAGTGAACAATATCAGATTAGCCAATCCGTTTTTTCTCTGGTAAATGGACTGGCTTACCTCCACAGCCTGCAATTTGTTCCATTTCATCAGGATCCTTTCTTCACCAAAAATTCCTTTTTTAATGTGCAACACATCATCAAGCGCCCAAAGTCTGAATTTTATTTGCGATCGCCAGGCAACAATTGCAATGATGGCCGGAATAAATAAATAAAACAAAGCTTTATACTCCCACCATATCCAAACTAAAGGAATGATGGCTATTGCAGGAAGTATACCCATGATCAGTAACCTTCTCCATATGAAGGAACTGTGCATGCGAACAGTTACTTCTTCATTAATAAGAGGTAGTGGATGATAGGCTTCCGATAACAGCGGAATGAAACGGTTTTGTGTAACAGGGATCTGCACTTTTAATTTATTCCTGATCTCATCACCGCCTGCAACATGGTATTCCAGCATCCAGAGATCCATAAGTTTCCGGATCCAGTTGGCTTCCCAGGAAACGAACTGGATCTTAGGGTAGCTGATCACCCTTTGTTTGATATTGGTTAGACCGGACCTGATATGCAGATTTTTTTCCTTTTTGAAAATGCTGAAGTCGTAGAAACCAAAGAATATCCGGGCGGTAGATACCAGGATGGTAATGATCAGTATGGCCATCACAAGAAATAAAAGGGGGTAGATGGAATTACGCGGAAGCGCATCCTGCATGCCTGAAAAAAAAGTATCATCAATGTTTTTAAGGTTCTCATACAAACCAATTCCAAATGAAAGAAAAATAAAAAATGCCTCCACGTGATTGGCGGAGATGCTGAGCTTCAGCAGGTCTTTGGTAGTTAGCCGTATCAGGGGCGCTGTATGCGCCGGCTGCTCTTCTTCCGTTAATGATTCTTTTTTCTCACCCACCAGTTGTGTTCTTAATGCTTCAGCCATTGAAAGGTGTAGCGCGTCGATCTTTGCCTCTGCTTTATCTGAACCGGCCGTATCTATGGAAAGTTTTACAATATTGAGCAACTGGTGAAGCGGACCCTGTTCAATGTTTACTGTTTGTATCCTGGCAAGCGGTATCGCTCTCGTTTCTTTTTTAAACCATCCCTTTTTAATGATAAGTTTACCTTCTTCAATGTAAAATTTAAAGAAAATAAAATTGAGTATGGCACTGATGATGGTGAAACCCAGGAAGATGAATGTAATGATCAGAAATCTGTCCGGACCATCTTTCTCTTCATCGTTGTCGCGAAACAAAACAATAAGCAGGAAGGGCCACATTCTTTTGAGTATCTCCCAGAATGTATTCAGGAAAACAATACCCAGTCCCGCAATGGGCTGACGTTGCGGTCGGCTCCAGTCAAACCTGTTCTGCATCTTCGGAATGGATTTTACCAAGAATGAAATAGCGCAGGCGGTCGGCTTCTTCCTGCAGCAGTCCGGGGATGCGCATGTCGGCGCCATTGGAACCGGCGGTATAGATGATGAGTGAAGCCAGTCCATATCTTCTTTCCAGTGGTCCGCTTTGCACGCTGCAGTTCTGCACGCGGTTGAAGGGACAGATTTTGATAGTGCGGATGATCCATCCTTTGCGGTAGACCACATCGCGGTCTCTTACGGCATAAGCCAGCACAGGAAAGGATTGGGTGATGGAATAAAAATAAAATGCGGAAATGAGTAAAGAGATACCTGCAATGATCATCCAGCCGTAAGAATTTCTAAGTAAGGGAATGAAGAGGATCAATGCAATAGCCACAGCTGCCAGAACGAGGGTGGTAAGG
>CBIHLW010000487.1:0-2610 GCA_966210755.1 uncultured bacterium | reverse complement strand
ACTTTCTCTGTCTTGGCTTTTGTATACTTCTCAGTTTGCGCCGACACGGCAAGTAAACAACCAAAAGAAGCCAGTGATAAAATGATCTTTTTCATACCGGTTGATTTAAATTTTATTTTGATTTTGAATTTTCTCATACTCCCTCTCCACGTTATTTGTTCCTGAATAAGCACCCAGATAATGAAAGAACAATCCAATGCCCCAGCCAAAGGTTGTCCATGCAGGCCAGGGTATACCCGAACCATCGCGGTCAGTACCTGTTAAAGCCCACAATACCCAAAGAAAAATATTGATGATAAAATAAGTGGCAAAATGCCTTTTAAAGCTGGCCCTGCGTTTTGCAAGCATCCAGAGTTGAGGATCTTTCCCCGGAGGGGTTGGCTGGTAATTCATTTTTTGTTTATTTAAAGGTTATTATTGATTGCATCTTCAGTACGGTCTATACCAAAACTGAAGAAGGCGCCAATGAAAATGAACATCCTAGAAGGTGGTATGATCGCTTCCTTGCGTAAACCATTGGATGAATACTGGTAACCATATGTTTGTTTGAGATTCAGAATATTACTCACCGATAATACATACACTGCAAAACTCTTTGCATCTTGCTTTCCAATGGTTGGTATATAGTTAAGACTAAAGCTCACGTTGTGATAGTCCGGCACCCTGCCCATATCTGTAAATTCATATTGTGTGCCATCCCATGAAATATTATAATATGGGCGGCTGCTTGCATAGTTATATGCTGCATTGAACCCGGTTTTCCATGGCAGTACAAATTTTTTAAGCACAATGTTGGCTGTATGCTTTGCTGCGAAGCTGGGTGTGATGGCAAATGGAAAGTTCAAAAAATCTCTTTTTGTATCCAGGTAAGAATAAGATATCCAGTAATCTAAATTCTTTATTGATTTCTTATCCCGCCAGAAAAACTCAAACCCTTTTGCATCGCCATAACCATTATTATTCAGGGCCACCCCCTCCCTGCCATTGCTGAACCCTGTTTTTAGCAGGTGATCATATTTCTTATAAAATATTTCTGTACGGAATACCCTCAATGCAGTGGTTTTCTGATACTGGGCTATGTAATGCGTAGCTTTTGAAAAATCCAGCTGTTGGGAAGAGGGCAGGTATTGTGTTTCCGGATTCTGATAAAATATTCCATAGGCAAGTGATGCCTGGCTACCGGTTCCAAGTTTATATGCCAGCGATAAACGCGGCGCGATATTAAACTTATCAAGTTGATCAGAATGTTCTATGCGGGTACCCAGTTTTGCAGCCATATCATTGGTGATATAGATGTCAGATTCCGCAAAGAATGAATTTACATGTTCGTTGAGTGTAGATGTATAAGTATTGTTGTTGTGATCCCTGAAAGTGGTTTTGTCCTTACTGTAATTGTATTCGCTTCCAAAACGGATAGCACTGAGTCCGGAGAGCCTTCTTTCAAACACTGCCCTCGCATTTATGTAGTTCCCTACAGGTTGTAAACTGAATTTCCTGAATTCAAGTCCACCCAGTGTAACTTCCCTGTCGTTGGCATCGCGCATACCACCATTAATTTCATCACGGTTATTTGAATAGGAAATGCCTGCATTGAATTTCCAGTAGGTGCTGATCCTTTCTTTCCATGACAGGTTGTGATAGGTATAAAGGTTATTAAGAGAAAACTGATCAAAATATCCTGTTGAATCCAGGCTGGGTGTGGTGAACCCAAGCATATTGCTGCTCAATACACCGTAATATTTCAACATGCCTGTTGAGGAAGTTTTGATCCTGAAATTCGCTTCACTGTTAAGAATGGAAGGTGTTTGAAAATAATCCTGCTTTTGTTTCAAAACAGCAAAAGCAAGACCCAGGTTGGTATAATTAACATTGATACCCCAGGAAGCAGTCTTCTTTTTATTCAGGTGTTGGTATCCGCCATTGATACTTAACATTGATATGCCAAGCGCTGCAGATGTCTGATCTGGGAGATCAATGGATTCCAGGATCACAGCAGAAGAAAGCGCCTGGCCGTACAAAGCCGAGTAACCACCAGAACTGAAAATTGTTCCCTTAAATAAAAATGGATTGAACCTGCCATAACCAGCCATATTTGGACCTGAACTGAAAAAGAAACGGTTTACCAGGGTACCATCAATAAATATTTTAGTTTCCGCAGCCGTACCGCCTCTTACAAAAAGGCCTTCTGACTCCCCAACCTGTTGTGCGCCTGGCAGTGTTTTTAAAGCACTGGTGATATCACCATTGGCACTTGCGGTGGTCACCACATCAATAGAGTTCAAAACAACCGCAGCCCGTTTACGGTCACTCGCCTCAAACGACCCTGCCGTGATCACCACTGCTTTCATTTCACTGATCTCCTCCTTCAATTCAACGGTAATTGGGGGTACTACACCATTCAGCGTGATCTTCTGTTCAATTCCCTTATAGCCCACCGCGGAAATAACCAGTATCATCTCTCCTTTCTCCGATGTTGAAAATGAAAACATTCCGAGGCTGTCGGTAGTGGCACCATCATAAGTGTCTTTCAGGGTAATATTCGCGCCTCTTATACCATTGCCCTTTGCGTCTTTAACCTTTCCGGTCACTTTCAATTGGGCAAATGCACCC
>CBIHLW010000486.1:0-2611 GCA_966210755.1 uncultured bacterium | reverse complement strand
TTCTGAATAATAATTCAGGTGGCCGGAGCGAGTACCCAACACTTAATAATTTTAAACTTCCTGCATTTTCCCAATCAAGCATTTTTTCAACCACCTTCATCATATGGATCATTTTCTTTGCCGTATTGGGTAAAAAGGGGTTGATGAGTACAGCCAGGTTAGCACTTAACTGTAAACAAATATGAATGCAGTTGTCAATCTGTTTTTGGGCAGCTTCACTGATGTTTTTGTTTTCATCTACCATGTTTGCTTTTTTCCATGGCTCTTTTTTCTGTAAATATTTATTAGCTGCATCAGAAAGCATGATTACTTCAAAAAGTGCGTCCCTGAATTTGTATTCCTCCAGGAATATTTCAACTTTTTCCTTGGCCGCTTTTATATGTTGCATCACCAGCCTGTCGTCCTCATCAATTATATCGTTGTGAAACCTGGGTACTTTTCCATTGGTGAGTTTGTGCATCAACACAAAGGTTCTGTTGATGAAGTTGGCAAACTTGCCAACCAGCTCACTGTTTACCGCATCCTGGAATCCTTTCCAGGTAAATTCACTGTCCTTTGTTTCGGGCAGGATGGTGGTGAGATAATAACGCAATGCATCTGCCAGTTGAGGACCGCCGTTTTCTTTTTTAATAAAATCATCGATAAAGTCCTGCATGTCGAGCTTCCAGTTCCTGCTGGTACTCATTTTGTCACCTTCAAGATTCATGAATTCATTGGCCGGAACATTCCCGGGTACAATGAATCCATGTAAATGAAGCATGACAGGAAAAATGATGCAATGAAAAACGATATTATCCTTGCCTATAAAATGAACCAGCCTGGTGTCCTTATCCTTCCAGTATGGTTCCCATTCTTTCCCATGATCAATGGCCCATTGCTTAGTAGCACTGATATATCCAATAGGGGCATCAAACCATACATAAAGAACTTTATTTTCAGCTTCTTTCAGGGGTACTTTTACGCCCCAGTCAAGATCTCTTGTTACCGCTCTGGCCTGCAAGCCGCTATCGATCCAGCTTTTACACTGGCCAAGCACATTTGCTTTCCAGTCGTTTTGATGTTGATTAAGGATCCAGTTCCGAAGCCAGTTCTCGTGCCGGTTTAATGGAAGATACCAGTGTTTGGTAGCTTTTTTCACCGGGGCCTTACCGCTTAGTGTGCTCACGGGATTTATGAGTTCATCCGGACTCAGTGCAGTACCACATTTTTCACACTGGTCACCAAAGGCACTTTCAAAACCACAATTAGGACAGGTGCCTTTTATATAACGGTCAGCTAAAAATGTTTGTGCTTCCTCATCAAAATATTGTTCACTGTCTTTTACTTCTAATTCATTGCGGTCATTCAAAAAAGTAAAAAATTCCTGTGCGGTTTCATGATGAATTTTACTGGATGTACGGTCATATACATCAAAGGATATGGAGAGGTCTTCAAAATTCTGTTTCATGATCACATGGTACTTGTCAATGATGGCCTGCGGAGAAGTGCCTTCTTTCATAGCCTGTATGGGAATGGCCGTACCATGTTCATCGCTGCCGCAAACAAAAACCACGTCCCTTTTCTGTGCTCTGAGGTAGCGTACATAAATGTCTGCAGGAATATAAGCACCGGCCAGGTGGCCAATGTGTTTGAGCCCGTTTGCATAGGGGAGGGCAGATGTAACTAAGTATCTTTTGGGTTGATTCATTATGTCAGGAACTTTATATCATTATTCAACTTCCGCTGATGTGCGCTTCAACTGGAAGTTGCAAAAATACCGTAAACTGTTCAACTGTGTTGATTGCATCGATCCGGATCAGAGATGCCTGTTTAGTGTGTTAAATTTAGCTTCGATTTTTTCTTTTCCTTTACAATGCGGAATGGCCGGGCGTCTTCATTTGCTAATATTTACTGTAAATTATAGATGCCTGTTCTATTAATCATCGCGCTATTGTATTTTGTACAAATGAACCGGAAACATTTCCTTGGATCGGCAGCTACAGTTCTGGCAGGATTAACAATACCAGTGAAAAAAGCGTCTGCTGTTTCAATTGATGAAGATCATACATATACAATACCTCCCTATCTGAAGCCAGGTGATGTGATTGGAATTACCTCTCCTGCCGGTTACATTACCATTGAGGAGATGCGGCCTGCGTTGGGATTTTTGAGAAGCTGGGGATTTGAAACCAGGATCGGAGAATCTATTGGCAAAAGGGATTTCAGTTTAGGTGGTACCGATGAAGAGCGACTCAGGGATCTACAGCGGATGCTTGATGATGCAGATGTAAAAGCCATCATGTGTGCAAGAGGAGGATATGGTTCGCTGAGAATTGTAGACAGGATAAACTGGAAAAAATTCATTGATCAGCCTAAATGGCTGATCGGGTTCAGTGATATAACGGTTTTGCATAATCATATTCATGCCAATTGCAGGGTTGCTTCCATCCATTCCAAAATGACCAATAGTTTCCCTGAAGATATTCATACTGCTGAACAGGTTCAGCTGGAAACGATCATTTCCATTCAGGATGCTTTAATTGGAAGAAAAATGAATTACAGGGCAACACCTGGTCAAAGAAATAAATTGGGCGCGGCTGAAGGAATACTGGTTGGTGGAAATTTAAAAACA
>CBIHLW010000485.1:0-2626 GCA_966210755.1 uncultured bacterium | reverse complement strand
ATTTTTGTTACATAACGCTGACAAGTGTTCCGCAAGCATAAAGTTTTTCTATACAGTTCATAAATTTATCTTCCTGCTATTTTTGATAGTTATATATTCTGAAGCCTTATACTGAAATCAGTAGCTAGAATTAAATCGCTATTTCTAAATTGATCAATAGCAATTAATGCAAGCTTAAAAAACTCATGCACCCTAATATTCCTATGTAGTGAAGAAATAACTAAAGCATACAACTCATCATTTAATTCTGAATGCATAACCTTTATATCTCCTTTATAATCCTGAAACATGGCAAAATGGATTTGAGAAGTTTCCAGGTCTTTTTCAAAGGTCCTGGCGCATCATATCAACCTTATCAAATAGTTCACCTACACCTACAGCTGCCCAGATTATAAATAGGCCGACCAGTATCTTCAGTATAAGAGGAATGGAAAAGCCAATTATTTTCCTCAACTGCATATTTACCGGGGGCAGGTACATAAACGAAAGAACCGCTATAAAAACTCCAAACAGCGGATCATTTCCCCAGCAAATATTCACCAGCCCGATGGCAAAAAAAAGGATCGCAAAAAACCAGCTGATGATGTTGCCAACAACTGTTTTGTAATTCATAATAAGTTCTGATCTGTCATTCATGATTTTTTATTTAAAATATTTATAAGATCAACCTGGCTCCCTCCATGATATGCTGCAGGCAGCACAACTCATCAGAAGAAAAACGTGGCCCTTAAACCACAACAAAGCCCCTCTCTATTATTAAAAGTACTTTGTATTTCAAAGTAAATGAAATGTTTTCAATTCTGCAAGAAATGCGCGTTTTATTTTTGTTCTAAACCATACTTTATGTAGGGTTATAAAGTGAACCGGGGAAACAATTGAATGGCTTTAGCAATAAACAGTGGAATCTGTTCGTATATCATTTTGTGCTGTCATCAATTAGCTGGTTAATAACTGTCAGGGGGTTCGCCCGCTCCCACTCTCCCTTTCTTACAATTTTTTCATTCCCTTTACCGCTTCCCTGTCTGCTTCCATGATGCTGACAGCAAAGCCGCCGCCGGGTGCTGATAACTGGGATAATTTTGATTTGCTGGTAACCACTGCCTTGCGTATGGTATAGGCCTGGGGGTTGGTTTTATAATGCGCATCTTTTGCATCTGCATAAATGGTAGCAATATATGTTTTACCGGGTTCCAGAAAATCAAAACTGATATTGGAAATACGGCTGTTCTCTCCATTTACATTTCCCAGGAACCAGTTAGAACTTCCTTTTGCTTTTCTGGCCACTGTAATATATTGCCCGGGCTCCGCCTCCAGGTATTTACTATCATCCCAATCCATGGCAACATCTTTTATAAACTGGAACGCATCCGGAAACCGGTTATAGTGTTCGGGAAGGTCTGCTGCCATCTGTAATGGACTGTACATAGTTACATACAAAGCCAGCTGGTTGGCAAGGGTGCTGTTGACGTGTGATTTGTTTTCCGGATTGAGCTGGCTGATGTCCATTACAAAGATCCCGGGGGTGTAATCCATTGGCCCGCCCAGAAGCCTGGTGAAGGGCAACAAGGTAACATGATTGGGTTTTGATCCGCCAAAGGCCTGGTATTCCGTACCGCGGGCAGATTCATTGCCAATAAGGTTGGGCCATGTTCTGGCAATACCTGTAGGGCGTACCGCTTCATGTGCATTAACCATGATCTTATAATCGGCTGCCTTTTCAAGTGCATATTGATAGTGATTGATGATCCACTGACTGTAATGATTCTCGCCTCTTGGCAATATATCACCCACATAACCACTTTTTACCGCATCATATCCATTCATCTTCATAAAACGGTAGGCTGTATCCATATGCCGTTCATAATTGCGGACTGAAGAAGATGTTTCATGATGCATGATCATTTTGATGCCTTTTGATTGTGCATATGATCTTATTTCCTTCACATCAAAATCAGGATAGGGCGTTACAAAATCAAAAACATAATCTTTTGAATTCCCGAACCAGTCTTCCCAACCTATGTTCCAGCCTTCTACCAGCACTGCATCAAATCCGTGCCTGGCAGCAAAGTCGATATATTCCTTTACATGTTTAGTATTGGCTGCATGTTTTCCATTTGGCCTGGCTTTTTCATAATCGGTGATGCCTAATTGAACGGAAGGATAATCATTGGTATATGCCCAGGAACTTTTGCCTGTAATCATTTCCCACCACACACCAATGTATTTTACGGGCCTGATCCATGATACGTCTTCAATTTTACAGGGTTCATTCAGATTATAGATAATTTTTGATGACAGGATATCCCTGGCATCATCACTTGCAATAATGGTTCTCCATGGTGTGGTGAATGGAGCCTGCACATAACCCTTATCGCCATTGGCATCAGGCGTAAGCCATGATTCAAACACAAAATTCTTATCGTCGAGATTCAGGTGCATGGCAGGGTAATCAATAAGGGCGGCTTCGTGCAGATTGATATAAAGGCCATCATCGGTCTTCATCATCAGGGAAGTTTGCACACCGGTGGGTGAAAAAGAAGTTTGAGAAAGGTTGCCGGTTATGGACCTGGCCATGGTTTCCCTGATCTCTGAAAGTCTTGAAGTTGTAAAATCATATTCCTGTGTA
>CBIHLW010000484.1:0-2630 GCA_966210755.1 uncultured bacterium | reverse complement strand
TTTTGCCTTTCGCCCCTTCCTTCGTCAGGGCATGCTATTACCTACTTAATCAGCTCTTCAAGTTTTTTACTCAACTCCTCACCCCTGATATTCTTTGCAATGATCTTTCCATCCGGACTTACCAGAAAATTCTGCGGTATCGCATTGATACCATATTGTTTGGCTACGGCATTATTCCAGAAAGCCAGGTCAGACACATGAGTCCATTCAAGCTTATCGTCTGCAATTGCTTTTAACCATTTTTCACGGCCATTCGCCTGGTCCAGGGATATTCCAAGTACAGTAAAGTTTTTATCCTTAAAAGCCTGATAGGCTTTTACAAGGTTTGGATTTTCAACCCTGCAGGGTCCGCACCAACTGGCCCAGAAATCTATCAGCACATATTTTCCTTTGAATGAAGCAAGAGAAACAGGATTACCTTCCGGATCATTCTGTGTAAAATCCGGTGCCATCGCACCAACAGAGGTCATTTTTACTTTTTCCAGCCTTGCAGCATATTCTAATCCTGACCTGCTATTTTTTATGGCCGGGGATAATGATTGAAACATAGGTTCCACTTCATCGTACTGTGGAGCATAACCCGTATAACTTTTTAAAGCATCCAGACTAATGACACTCTGTGGATTTTCCCCGATGAATTTTTTTTGGACTTCCCTTCTTTCAGCGGTAATGGCCTCTGACTTTTCCTGTATACCCGCCATTATTGATTTGTCTTTTCTTTGATCAGGACTGAGGGCGCCGTATTCCAGATTCAGATTTGCAGACTTTTCCGAAACCCCTTTCAAAGCAAGATTCAATTGCTGAAGATCTGCATTCAGCTTCCGTCCTTTAACCCTGGCATGTTTAATGGAATCTTTACTTTCAATTTTGATCTTTCCTTTTTCCAGGAATAGTACTAACCCATCCATGGTACGTCCTTCGCCTGTATGGTTCAGGGACAAACTGGCACGCAGGGGTTCAGCAATCTCTCCTTCAAACCGGAATTTTCCATTTTTAAGTACCAATGAATCATTGATGGTATTTCCGTCATTCACATAACGTAAATAAACCTTGGCAGGACTATTTAAATCACCCACCTTGCCTTTGATGGTAAATTTTCCTGATTGCGCCATTAATGCTAATGGACTCAGGAGCGCAAATAAAAAAACTACTTTCATATAAACTTAATTAACTGTATTATTTAATTTCATTACAACCTCCTGCCGGCTTCTCTCCTCTTTCTCTTTCCCGTTCTCTTTCTCTCACCTAAGCATCTCATCCAGTTTTTTATAAATGGCTTCATCTTCTCCAACGAATCTGGCTACTATCTTTCCCTGTGGATCTACAATGATCTTGGTAGGAAAGCCGGCCACACTGTACCTGAGAATATAATCCTCATCCTTTCTGCTTAGAACATGGTGCCACTGATATAATTTATTTTTATCCAGGAAAGCTTTCCACCTTGTTCCGTCATCCGATTCCTGTGCCACACCCACTATTTCCATTTTGTCCCTGAACTTATCAAGGTACTCCTTCATTCTTGGCATACCGGCTATACAGGGACCACACCAGGTACCCCAAAAATCTATGACCACATATTTTCCTTTCAGAGAAGCAAGATCGAAACGTTTTCCATCATAAGTATAGGTGGTATTGATCTCAGGAGCTGGTTTACCAATGGCAGTGGCCCGTATTCCTTCCACTCTTTTTGATGCATCTGTATAAAAAGGAACAGCTTTAAGATCTTCATGATCTAAGTTTTCAAATAAGCTGATTGCCGTTTCATTTGAAACCTGCGACCGCAACATCAGATCTTCAAGCGTCCAGGCAGACACAAATGAAGAAGGATTTTCTTTTATAAATTCCTGTTTGATATTCAATACAGCCTTGCTTAATTTCTCTATTGCCTGATCAGCCATCCGGATGTCCATTGA
The DNA here is from genome assembly GCA_966210755.1 of uncultured bacterium. Lineage (GTDB taxonomy): Bacteria > Bacteroidota > Bacteroidia > Chitinophagales > Chitinophagaceae > Flavisolibacter. The sequence goes on along the minus strand of CBIHLW010000484.1, from coordinate 717 downwards.
ATCGGTGATGACCTTGTTGGCCAGCTTTACACTCCAATTCACACTTTCATTCAATAAAGGATAGATTTCACTATTCAATTTTGCAAGGTCATTATTCGCCGCATCACCAGAAGGATAAGCATTCACAAAATCTGTGATCATCCCGGAAAACTTTACGTTGGCACCAGGAAAGGCAATAAATTGTAAGAGCGAAGATTTGGCGGGAAAATATCCACGTTCTGTTCTTTTCACCACCCGGTCAACATTAGGACTTATGGATATCATTGTGATCTCATCAATCTTCCTGGTATAGCTGAAGATGCCCTCCTTTACCAATATAGAATCCCGAATCAGTTTACCTTTTTCGTCCTTAAAAGAAACAAACATCTTTTTTGAATCCAGCCCGGTTATCTTACCTGAAACAGTAAAACTATTTTCCTGGGCAATCAAAGACCGGGACAGAAACAGGAGGAAAACGATCAATAAATTTTTCATTATTTCTTTTGAGATGATGGTATTTTTTCAGTCTGTTTTAGATCAATAATTATCCTTTCCATCCGGTTTAGTTATCGCTCCAGAAGTGAAGAGATCATATTTTCAAGCACCTCCTCATTGTTTCCATCTGTCCTGAAATTGGAAAACATGATTATGCCATTTCAATCGATCAGAAAATTGACCGGTGCTGCGTTGCGGTTATCGAGCGGACCTTTCTTCCAGTTGTCTGCGTCTCTAAGCGTA
>CBIHLW010000483.1:0-2634 GCA_966210755.1 uncultured bacterium | reverse complement strand
ATTTAACTGAAAACAGCCGGGCCGTATCGTTTACAGCAATGGCCGAGAGCAGCTGTGAGGTTTCTATTCTTTGTAGTCCAAAATTTCCGCTCAGCCAGAGATATCCCGAATCATCTTCAAGTACTTTATAAATCTCATTGAATCTTAATCCATTGTTTTTATCAAAAATATAAAAGCGGTCACTACTTATGGCAGCCAGTCCTTTATCAGTGCCCATCCACATTAATTTATCTTTCCCCTGGAAAAAAGAAAAAACTATATCCGGTGCAAAACCATTTTTATAGTTGAACAACTTTGATCTTCCTGCATTATCAATGCGCAACATTCCGGCTCCCCTGCTACCAAACCATAATTGCCCCAGCTTATCTTCAAATACCGTAAGAAAACTCGTGTTGTCAATGGCAATAGGAAGCGCCTGCTTAACGATCTTATCACCTACCAGTAAATGAATTCCGCCAAACCTGGAACAAATCCAAACCCTGTTCCTGCTATCACAATAAATGGCCTGAACACTATTGGTGGTAAGTCCGTCCTCTTTATTATAAAGCCGGTCAATTTTCTTTAGTTTCCTGTTATAACGGTTAAGCCCATTCGATGTTCCGATAAATATATACTGCTCATTCCCTCCTAATGACAGTACCAGTCCATCAGATAAGCCTTCCGCTGGTGAAATGATGGTTTCTTCCTTACCATTGATCATTATCAGGCCTTTACCGGCCGTTCCCACCCAGGTTTCACCACTGTTATGCTGGTAAATGGGCAATGTTATCAATTCAGATACACTGAATTGGGATGGTAACATGGTTACCTGCGCCGGTCTCATCTGAATGAGACCGGAAGAATTGGACCCCATCCATATTTCTTCCTTATTTGCTGCGAGAACGGATTTAATACCATCGCTGGCAATTTGTTTCTGGGCGGGTGAAATCAGCTTACCGCCTGTATACACCTGGAAACCGGAACTTCGTGTGCCTATCCACATTTCATTGTCTTCACCAATGGCCAGGCAATTGATAAAGTTTTCTTTTAAACCGTCGTTTATGGTGAGGTGCAGCGGATCCTTTCCTAAGCGGTATAAGCCATCATCAGCAGTACCTGCCCAGATATTATATTCTTTATCTATTGCAACAGAGGTTACGTGCTTTCCGGCCAGTAACTGGTAGGGCATTACGGAGCCGGTTGCAACATTCAGTTTGAATAATCCTTTATGTGAACCAATAATGATATTATCATAATACCACCTGATCTCTTCAATGGCTCCTGAACGCAAATGATCCCAGGAAGAATAAGCCTTAATGGAATCCCCATGGAGGTAAAAAAGAGAACCCTTACTGGTTCCAATAAAAAGTTTTTGATCAAGGCTAATTTCAATGCAGGATATCCATCCTCCGTCAATCTTATTCCTCATGTCATAAGTTGTCATTTCATTCTGGTCTACCCTTAGTATGGAATTTCTTGATGAGGCCCAGAGTACATTACCCGACTGGGAAATATCATAAAAAACGGAAGAATACAAACCTTCCGTATTGGATTCATTTGTTACATTAAAACCAGATCCATCAAACCGTATCAGTCCTTCTTCCGTTGCGGCCCATAAATATCCATTTACATCTTTTGCTATATCATTGACGGTATTTTGAGGGAGTCCCTTTTGATTATCCCAGTTACGCAAAACAAATTGCTGATCATAAAATGACCTGGCCTGGCCAGATGATTTTATTACAGTGAAAATTGTGCAAACAGAAATAGCAAATAATTTCAGATACTGGTTCGTCAACATGCATAGGTTTTAAAACAGGGTTAAAAAGCCCGGTTCTTGGAATAACTGGTTGTTTTGGTTTGATGGCAGGGAATCAAATCTAATATTAAAGTCAGCAGAAAGCTTTCAAATAATGTTTTAACATGATCTGATAAGAATAATCACTTACTGATAATATAATTTATGCTTGAGGTAAGCCCGTGTTGAAGAGTCTACATTAGCCAGCATATTCAGGGAAACACCGGCTCCGTTGGCAAGTGTTTCCAAAGAGGCAATGGTGGTAAGGTAATTTCTCCAGGCTTTCCTTCCGGTTGTATTGGTACTGTATAAACTATTATCGTTTGGCATATTTACAACAAGAATGGTTGCACTGGTATCAATTCGCTGGATATCGTTGTTCCCTTTTGGAATGATCAGGGCCATCTTCCAGATCATTTTGGGCACGGTTACATGTCCATTATTAATGGTGGAAGCTTCACCGGCGCTTCCTCTACCGCCTTCACCATAGTTACCCATTACCACATAAGCTTCGTTACTGCTGCCAACCATGGTATTTCTTATATGGTCTTCCAATGCAGCCCAGGGGCCCTGGTTCAGCATGGGGGACTGGGGAATTATGTTGGTCATCAGAAAAGTGGAGGAATTGGCAGGCACACTACTGGTTCTGTCCGCACTTGGACAATTATGTCCCCTGTCAAACCCACTACCTGTATAGCTGCTATGGGTTACCGCGTACCACCATTCGGACGGAAGCTGGTCCGGACGGAAATCATCCTGGCGTGGCGTACTTCCCAGGTCTGCACTTTCGAGGTGCCAGGCTACCCACACAGGAATTCCTTTGGAAGCATGGTAAGCTATCTTATAGTACTGGTTAT
>CBIHLW010000482.1:0-2650 GCA_966210755.1 uncultured bacterium | reverse complement strand
TATCAATATAATTCCAAATCTTTATGCAAGTTTGACGCAATTTCTTAATTGATTATTATTATAACCCCTGCCTAAAAAAGCAGGGGTAACATTCCAATCTAAAAGGTAAATATCCAATGAAACTAAAAACAATGAATGATTACCAAAATCAAGGTAATTGTGAGCATCAGTTCTAAGAAGGATTAAGTCCTCGAAACATTCTGCCTTGGCGAAAAAAACCATCCTGATTTACTTTATCACAAATAACACCGGTTGTTGCTGTTTTGGTTGAACACGTAATACGGGCAGGAAAAGCTTTCTGCTGATAATATCAGGCTTTCACATTTAAAACCTGCAACATGCATCGTTTATTTAAGGCTGTTCATATCCGTTAGTACCCTGATCATGAATGAATTCCATAAGTATTGCACCGGGATATTGAATGTTATTTAATTAGTTGTCCACATTTTAATATTTGTATGACAAAGCTATTGCGAATCAAACTATCAGGTATTACTTTCGCCACGGTTTTTCATAGGATATTGGATTTTAAAACGGGGCTGAATTTCTATTCTGGCCCTTTTTTTTTGATGGCATGTGATCATGTCTTTCATTGTTAAGGTGCGCCATAAATAAATACGCATCTCACATGTAATAACAGAATGGGATAAAAAAATATCAGATCTTTTCTAATATATCCCCCGTTGTTTTCCTGATCATCCGGAATATTAATCCAGCAACAGCTATTGGAAATCAACATTTCCCTGTCAATATATTTCGGGAAAAAAGATCCAGGCTCTTACAGATCCACAAAATAAAATGGATGACAGGCTTACCCTTCAAACACTAAAATGAAATGTGGATAAACCTGTTTATAACTGGTGCTCAACCCTCCTCACCCCATAGTGTAGAAGGGATTGCTTTTTGGTCTGAATCTAAGAACTAAATAACATTATCATGCGACCAATCTGGACAGGCTCTATTGGCTTCGGTCTTGTAAATATTCCGGTTCGTTTATACGGTGCTACTGATGAGAGCACTATCCCATTTGTTAGCCTGGATAAGAACAATCATTCCCGTATCCGTTACAAAAAAGTAAATGAAACAACGGGTAAGGAAGTTCAGTTTCAGGATATTGTTAAGGGATATGAAATGGGTAAGAACATTATCATTGTAGATGATGAGGATATTAAAAAAGCTACACCTGAGAAACAGGATCACCTCAGCATCGTTCAGTTTATAAAAGAAGATGAAATTGATGCACGCTATTTTGAAAAACCATATTATCTCGAACCTGATAAATATGGCGCTAAGGCTTACATTCTTTTAAGAGATGCATTAAAAAAAGAAGGCAAAGCAGCATTAGGACCACTGGTATTTCATAGAAGAGAGTGGATTTGCCTTGTTAAGCCACAGGATGACTTTCTTGTGATGCATCGTCTGCGTTTTCCTGAAGAAATCCGTTCAACGGAAGGGCTTGTTATTCCAAAAGCCGAAGTAAAAGCTGATGAATTGAAAATGGCCTCATTACTGATCAACCAGCTGACAAAACCATTCAAGCCGGAAGAATTTAAGGACGAGTTTTCAGAAAAACTGATCAGGATAATTGAAGCAAAAGCAAAAGGTAAGGGCAGTCCGGTGAAACCGCTCACCGTTGCACATAAAACCACAACTGAAGACCTGATGCAGAAATTAAAAGAAAGCCTTAAGCCTGCATCAAGAAAGAAAGCATCCTGATGAGAGGGATGATGTTGAATACATGAATCGATCTTTCAGGCATTATTAAATATTCCTGACAGATTATTATTGATCTGCATTATAATGCCTCCATCCTGAATATAACATTCCATTTATTTTTCAAACATCCAACAGTTGAATAACTTGACATAACTCAACTTCTTTTCTTGTCATAGGTCAACGCTATTTCTTAACTCAACGCAATGGTGCAGGGCCTGATGTGTGGTTAGTTTTGCATTACAATTTATTTAATATGCGAACTAAACAAACAATAGCAATCATCGGAGCTACAGGCAATATGGGCTCGGCGATTGCAAAATCACTTTCAAAAGGTAATTACAGATTACTGTTGAAGGCCAATGATAAAAATGCACTTGCTTCTCTTGTTAAGGAAATTAAAATTACCAGTCCTCAGGCCGATATTGAACCGTATGCCTGTCCTGCAGAAGCAAGCTGGGAAGCGGATATGATCTTGTTGGCAGTGCCATTTCCTGCTGAAAAAGATATTGCCCAAAAAATACTCGACCTCGCAAACCAGAAAATTGTGATCAGCATTTCCAATCCGCTTAATGAAACATATAATGGATTGCTGACAGCTCCTGGTACAAGTGCCGCAGAAGAATTACAAAAGCTATTGCCAAACTCAAAGGTTGTGAAAGCATTCAACACCACATTTGCTGCTGATTTTTCAACACCTGTAATTGATGGGAAAAGAGCAGATGCTTTTATAGCGGGTAATGATCAGGATGCAGTTGATGTTGTAAAAGAACTTGTTGAGACAGCGGGTTTTGATCCGGTGATGGCCGGCGACCTTTCTGTAAGCCGCACGCTGGAAAGCATGCAGCTTCTATTGATTCAACTGAACATGAAAAATAATTACAACTGGCTGGCAGGATGGAAAATATTACACAACTAAACAATTACACAACTAAAC
>CBIHLW010000481.1:0-2651 GCA_966210755.1 uncultured bacterium | reverse complement strand
CCTGAATGCACTTGCATCTCTTGTTACTTTTCCCCAGAATTCCGTACCATACCTCGCATAACGATAATTGGCAAGCAGGTAGCCAAGCTGGTAATGATTGGGAACATAATCTTTTAAAGAACCATTGCGGAGTTTTTGCCAACTGTAGTGTCGGTCTTCCAGCCAGAGACTGTTATATCCACTCAGGAAAAACGGTAATCTTCCCCTTCCCTGTGAGGTCAATGCAGTTTCGGCATACACGGCATCACCTTCAAAGAACCAGTCGGGAATAGAAAGTGCATTGCCCAGTGCCTGTCCGTTTTCACCAAACAAATAAGAAAGCGCCTTGCTGATGCCATGCCTGAAATTATTGTACTGGTGTACATGCCGGTATTCGTGAATGGCCAGGTTCTCATGCCATGGAAGGTTGCCAAAATCAAACACATTAGATCCGGGTATAAGATAAAATTCACTCCTGAACGGAGCCAGTGCCACATAACCATTTGCCTGGGTGGTACGGCTGTGTAGCACCACATTTACTTTTCTTAACCGGTTGCCAAGGGAACGGAGTGTATCGGCTGCAGTTCTGTGTATCAGTCCTGCAATTCGCTGCGCCTGTTGTGCTGCACCAGCAGTATATATCACCCTTACTGTATCCGTATTCAGTTGCCGCCATTTGGTTGAAGAAGGAAATCCGCCAAACTGCTGGCCTGCAAGTTGAAAAGAACATATCACTGTTAGCAGCATTAAGCAAAAGCCTTTCATTATAATAAGTTAGTATTTTTTATTTCAAACATCAGGACTATATCTATGTATTTCGATGCACGAATTTACTTCAGGATGTTTATTATCTTTTCATCCTCAATTGGTAAATCATCATCTGATAATCACATAATCATTAAACACCATTCATGTTGCTGCTTGCTCTCGCTATCGCTCCCGGACTGGCCATATGTATCTACATATTTTACCGCGATACACATGACAGGGAACCTGCACTCAACCTGCTCCTGAGCTTTTTCTGGGGCATGCTCACCATTATTCCGGCATTGATCCTGGAACTTGCTTTCGACGGGCTAACAGATCTCTCCATTATTGGCATCATGATCCATGCATTTGTATTTGTTGCGCTGATTGAAGAATGCTCCAAATTCCTGGCATTGCGCTTTTATTCATATAACAGACAAAGCTTTGATGAACCCCTTGACGGAATTATCTACAGTGTGATGGTGGCCATGGGCTTTGCTACACTGGAAAATATTTTTTATGCTTTTCAGTTCGGAATGTCAACCGCCATGCTGAGAATGTTCACGGCTGTTCCCGCCCATGCCACTTTTGGTATACTTATGGGTTATTATGCCGGCAAAGCAAAATTTGATCCGGTAAAAAGAAAAAGCTTTCTGATCAAAGGCATCCTGGCCGCTACCATTGCACATGGATTTTATGATGCCTTTCTTTTTATGAATGAGAATACATGGATCCATCAATATATTTCTAAGGATTTGGCCGGGCTGTTATTATTTGCAGGTGCCATTGCTTCTCTTGCAACTGCAGTTGTGTTCAGCAGGCGGCTGCTTAAAATGCACCGCCTTACCTCACAACAATTTCACACTTCCCTGCCAGTGCTTACCATCCGGAATGCATCACCAGCTGATGTTGAGCTCATCCGGAATTTAAGTCTGCGCATATGGCCTGCTACGTATGGAGATATACTTCCCGCTCACCAGATCAAATACATGTTGAAATTGATCTATAGTGAACATGCACTGAAAAAACAAATGAGTGAGGGACACCAGTTCATCATTGTATTTAATCTTGGCGTACCCATTGGCTTTGCTTCCTATAGTGAAATTGAACCTTCCATTTATAAACTTCATAAGCTTTACCTCCTTCCAAGGCAACAGGGCCGCGGCAGCGGAAAATTCGTCATTGACCAGGTGATCTATGATATCAAACCAAAAGGCGCCCTGGCACTCAGATTAAATGTTAACCGGAATAATGTGGCGAAGGGATTTTATGAAAAGCTCGGCTTCGAAGTGATCCGCAGCGAAGACATAGATATTGGAAATGGATATTTTATGAATGATTTTGTGATGGAAAGAAAGCTTGGAGATGAGGTAGATACGTCCACGAGCTGACCAGTTAGCACCTGGACCCGCCAAACTTACGACTCATCCTGCCATTTAACAAAAAGCAGCCTCCGATGCCCCATTATTAATTTCTGCAACCTCCCGGTTCGCGGCGCGATATTCAGTTTTAGAACAAGCTCTCCCCCATTCAATTTTGACATTAACATCAACTAACAGTTATGTCAGTTATTTTAAACACCCCCGGAACATACCTTTTCATTCTGATACTAATAGAAGCAGGTCTTACTATGAAGGACCAATGGTGGAACTTCAGATTAAAGGATAGCCTCGCAAACCTGGTGATTGCGTTTATTTTTTTCTCAAGTAGCTTATTTACCAGGGGTCTTGCTCTTTATCTCTTAACAACCCTGCAAAACTTTTCTTTTTTTCAGTTTGGAAATTCCTGGACTATGTATTTATTCCTGTTTTTCCTTTCTGATCTTCTGCATTATTTCCTTCACAGGCTGGAACATTCCACGCGATTGTTATGGACCCTGCATTCGATCCATCACTCGTCTGATTTTTACAATTTGTCAATAGCAG
>CBIHLW010000480.1:0-2652 GCA_966210755.1 uncultured bacterium | reverse complement strand
ACAATACCTGGAAATAACTTTCAATTCCGTTCTCCTGTTCTGCGCCCTGCCTTCTTCGGTAGAATTATCGGCAACAGGTTTGGAGGCACCAAATCCTTTTGAACTTAAACGGCTGGCCGCTATGCCATTTGTTACGAGATAACTGACAACGGATTTAGCCCTGTTCTCTGAAAGCTGAAGATTTTCATTTGCGTTTCCAATGTTATCGGTGTGTCCTTCAATTTGAATTTTTAAAGATGGATTTTCCTTTAATAGCTGAACAAGTTTGTCAAGTTCCACCTGTGATGATTCCTTGAGTTCAAATTTGTTGAAGTCGAAGAAAATATTGCGCAATACTATGGCTGCATTTACTTCAATGGGTTGAAGCGGGATGTTCTTTTCATAGGTGGAATCGGGTGATTTTCCTTTCAGTGAATAATTATCAGAATAAAACAGATAGCCTTTTCTGTTTACGTTGAATGCATAATCTTTTCCTACCGGGAGGGTAATCAGGTAGTTTCCTGTTTCATCTGTCTGCACTCTTGAAATGGTTTGCCTGGTGGCCAGGTCAATCAATTCAACAGAAGAAGGTAACCCTTTCTTTGTTTTTTCATCGAACACCTGTCCTTTGATCCAAAGTGTTTTGTATGGTCTCACATCTTCCCTCAATTCAAAACTGTAGAGGTCAAGTCCGCCTCTTGTATCCCTGCGGTCACTGGCAAAATAGGCGATCTTCCCATTGGCTTCAATAAATAAAGAACCTTCATGCTCAATGGTATTGATGGGATAACCCAGATTTTCAGGCGTTCCCCATTTCCCTTCAGCATTCTTTTTGATCAGGAACAGGTCGGAATCGCCATAACCCTGTAAACCATTTGAGGTAAAATAAAGTGTCTGGTTATCGGCATGGATAAATGGTGTGGATTCATCGCCGGAAGTATTGATGGAAGGGCCGAGGTTTTCCGGCGTACTCCAGTTTCCGTTAGATTGTAAATGGGTTACATAAATATCACTTCCTCCATAACCTCCCGGTCTGTTACTTGTAAAATACAGGTCTCTTTTATCAGGCGATAAGCAGGGTTGTACTTCCCATTGGTCGGTGTTCACCGATTCACCCAGATTGAGCGGTTCACTCCATCCGCTATTGGTAAGGTAGGAAATGTACAGATCACAGCTGCCGAATCCATCCTGACGGTGACAGGCATTAAATACCAGCCATTTGCCATCCTGTGAAATAATCAGTGCGCCTTCATTCATGGGCGTATTGATGCCACCGCTTAATAATTCAGATCCCGTCCAGCCATCTGGCGTTCTCATGCTATAGAAAAAATCTTCATTGGTGCGGTTTAATTTCCTGGTAAAGATCAACTGGCTGCCATCAATGGGTATGGAAGGAAAATATTCAGATTCCTCAGTATTAACCCCATCACCCAGATTCTTTGGCGTGAATACATAACTGGTATTGGGAAGAGACCTGGCATAATCAACCGCAAACCGGTAAGCCTTTAACCTGTATTCAGCGGCTTTTTGGGTGTTGGGATGAAGATCCTCTCTGGTTAATAATGCCTCAATAGTATGCAAGGCCTTTTCAAATTGGCCTGTACCGGCAAGATTGATAGAATAAGGAAGGCGGTAGCCGGAAGTATAATTGGTATCGATTGAAAATGCTTTTTCATAATGCTGGATGCTTTGCCTGTAGTCTTTCAGTTCACCATACAATCCACCTAATGATAACAAGGCATCAACATAACCGGCATCTCTTCTGATCGCTTCTTTTAATGATTCGATCGCTTCTTCATATTTTCCATCCTGTGCTTTTTCAGATGCTTTGTTGAAGGCTTCAATAGCTTTTCTGTCAATTTTATTCGGATCGTATTGGGCAACAGAAAATAAGGAAGAAAGAATCAGCAGAAAACTAAAAATAGGGCGCAGGTTTTTCATGAAATGAAGATAGTAAAGACTGCGTTTAATTTATGTGAATCTTCCAGGCCGGGCCTTTAGCCTATGGCACATTGATATACTTATGCACCTGAAGCGACAATTGCCACCTGGGGTTGGCTTTTATATAATCAATGATCAGGGGCGTAATGGATGAGGATTTACTCCACTCCGGTTGCAGATAGAGTTTGCAGCTGCCGGTAACCTGGGCCGCAAACTTTTCTGCCCATGCAAAATCTGATTTATTGAAAACAATGATCTTTAATTCATTTGCAAACGGAATTACTTCAGGTAATGGCTCCTTGAATTTTTTTGGCGAAAGTGTGATCCAGTTCCAGTTGCCTGTAAGCGGGCTGCTGCCCGAAGTTTCAATGTGTGTTCTGAAACCTGCTTCCTGTATTTCCAGGGTTAATTCAGTAAGGTCGTGCATCAGGGGTTCGCCCCCTGTAATTACCACAATTGAGGTTGGTGTTCTTTTCACTTCCTGCAAAAGATCGCCGGTTTTCCACAAGGGATGCCTGCCACCATCCCAGCTGTCTTTTACATCGCACCATACACAGCCAACATCGCACCCACCCAGCCTGATAAAATATGCAGCCTGTCCCTGGTAAAAACCTTCACCCTGAAGCGTGTAAAACTGCTCCATGACGGGAAGGAGGCTGGAGGGTTTAGGGTTTAGGGTAGTGTTCATTTTTGTGGTTTAAGGTTTAGGGTGTAGGGTGTAGGGTTTAGGGT
>CBIHLW010000479.1:0-2657 GCA_966210755.1 uncultured bacterium | reverse complement strand
CGTCATTGGTACGTGCCAGCGCTTCCGCTTTTATCAGGTACATTTCAGCCACCGTTGGACCAGAGGGAATCCTGTCCTTAAAAAAGAAGATATAACCGGGATACTCATAAGAAGGTTTTGTCATACCCCTGTCGTATGAATAACCTTCCACTATATGATACTTATATCGCAGGTCGTTGGTCTGATCGTACAGGTTCAACAACTCTTCGCTTGGTATGTACCACCATGATTCATGGTTCAGCATTCTGAAATAAAGAAACTCCTTCCATGCCAGCATATCACTAAAATCAACCTGGTTATTGTGCGTATAAGGATACTGCACGGTATATGATGACTGTTGTGGTGTTCCTGAATTCAGGGTTAATGTCTGTGGATTGCCATACGTCATTTCAGAATTATAATCTACCAGAACACTGTATTCTGCCAGAGCGGCATTGGCATGTTCGATGGCTTTTGCATAATTAAACCTGTTGAGATAATACCTTGCTGCAAAACCATTCACCCCTGCCTTACTTGCACGCCAGTGTCTTGGTTTTGATGTTTGCAGTGTTACATTGGTTTTAAGTGCTTCTGTAAGATCTGCTTCTATCTGCTCATAAACCACGTGAAGGGGCTGTCTTTCAAAAGGTTCTTCAAAACTTGTGGAGAGTTTAATGGGCAAGCCCTGCGCATTCTTATTGGCTTCTGTATAAGGAAGACAATACGTATTTGCAAGCACCCAATAGCTATAGGCCCTGATAAAATGTGCGTCAGCTTTCAGGGCAGCTTTTTCTTCAGCCGTACCGGTTACATCATCCACGTAATCCAGCACCATATTGGCCGAAAAAATCTTCCTGTATTCCCCACTCCAAAAACCTTCTCTTGTATCGTCGGGTAAATAAGGAATATCCCAAAGCATAAACTCAATGGTTGCCATGGAAGAAAAAGTACCAGGCCTGGCATCGTACAACTGTTTGGTTAATCCATAATCATCCGTACTGTATATAGCCGTTCTGTTACCTTCCGAATAAAAACTGGTATACGAATTCAATAAAGCATCTAACTGGGCAGTGGTAGTTACCACCAGGGAGGTGGTTTTAGACGGAGCCGCATCTAAAAATTTTACACAGGATGTAAAAAAACCTGAGAAAATAAAGATGGCCGCTGATAAAACGATATAATGAATTGATTTTTTCATGTTGCTGATTTTTTAAAATTCACATTTAAAGCCAATGGTAAGTCTGGGTCTTGGGTTCATGGTGCCCAGAGGGAATTCAGGATCTTCCTTTACATCGTTGGCATAAAGTGTGAAAAGATCGTTACCCTGTGCATACACCATTACCCTGGCCATGTTGAATTTTTTTAAAGAACTGAGTGGAAGCGTGTAGGTAAGATTCACTTCCTGCATTCTGATATGAGATGCGCTTTCGATCAGGTAATCCAGATACTGGTGGAAGCGGTCCCAGAAATAATACCGGGGCTCATTGGTATTATATGGAAGGGGAACTATTTGAGATGGATCGCCATTCATTACTTCAGACAGTTTATTGTTCGGCAATACCCTCGACGTCCAGGTAGGCGGATAATTAAAGCCCATACGCTGGAATACATGACCAAACTTTCCTGTTACTATGAATGAAAGACTGAAATCATAAATATCAAAAGCATTCATAAAACCTAGTGTATAGGGTGCAACGGTGGTTCCGGGATTCACCATATAATCACGTCCATCACCTGGTGTAAATGCTCCGAAATCATAGGTTGTGCCTTTGTCTCCCATTACTGTTGGCTGGTTGTTTACAATACCGGCGTATTGAAACCTCCAGATAGAACTGGCATCTTCACCCACTACATAAGCGCCTGTTCCTCCCGAATACAAAGTTGAAGCCGGGTATCTTGCAACAAACAACCTGGTGATCTTATTCTTATTGTAAGCAAAACTCAGGTTACCTCTCCAGCTGATATTTTTATTGATATTCAGATAGGTTCCTAATTCCAGTTCAACCCCCTTATTGGTCATTTCTGCATTGTTCAACTTCTGGCTGGTGGTACCATTGATAGCCGGTATGGATAACTGTGCAATCAGGTCTTTTCCATATTTACTATAGAGATCGATCTTACCAAACAACCGGTTTTTGAAAATGGAATAATCAAGACCTATATTCCAGGTACCTGTTTTTTCCCAGCGCAGTGTTGGATTACCATAACTTGAAATGGTAGCTGTAAAATCACCGGAATAAACATTTGGCGCTCCGGCAGTGGAGATCAATGGCCTGAAGGATGTTGACCGGTCAACATTCCCGTTGTAACCATATGTTGCTCTTACATTCAGCCGGTCAACCCAAGACACACTCCTCATAAAATCTTCCCTGTATATCTGCCATCCGAAACCAACAGACCAGAAAGGAGCGTATCGGTATGCCGGATCATCGGTAATCAAATTAGAAGCGTCGGTGCGGTAGCTTCCGGATAAAGTATATTTCCTGTTATAGGTATAGGCTGCATTTCCAAAAACAGAAAAATATCTTTCTGTACGGTAGGCAAATGAATTGGTATAAGCAAATGTCTGGTTAGATCCCATCCAGTTTCTTATGGGTGAGAAACTGCCTCCCGGTCCATTAGGAAAATTTCCAACCGTTAAGGTGTTATCATTATAACCGTATGCCGTTGGATTAGCG
>CBIHLW010000478.1:0-2665 GCA_966210755.1 uncultured bacterium | reverse complement strand
TAATCATGGTCACCAGTTTGATGATAATTATAAAAAAGTTGTTTTACATGTTGTATACAACCATGATGATTTTCTTACTCCTTTCATTCCAGTACTGGAATTACAACCCCTGATCCCCACATTTTTATTGGAGCGGTTTGACCTGTTAATGAGGTCGCAGCATTTTATTCCCTGTTCGGGATCAGTTCATACAGTAAATGAACTTGTATGGACAGCATGGAAGGAAAGACTCCTGGCTGAAAGGCTTTCCAGGAAGTCAGAAATGGTTTTGGGTTTTCTGGAACAGAATCATTTTCACTGGGAAGAAACTTTATGGTGGATGCTTGCCAGAAATTTCGGGAGCAGTACCAATGCTGATGCATTTGAATGCATGGCACGCTCCATACCTGTCAACATCCTTTCTAAGCATAAATCACAGCTAATTCAGCTTGAGGCCTTGCTATTGGGACAGGCCGGCCTGTTGCAAAGTGAATTCAATGAATCCTATCCATTACTTCTTCAAAGAGAGTACAGGTTCCTGCAAAGAAAATACCAGCTTCAAAGGATATCAATTCCCATGCAATTCATGAGAATGAGGCCTGGCAACTTTCCCACTGTCAGGCTTGCCCAATTAGCCGGTTTGATACATAATTCCTCCCAATTGTTTTCAACTTTCATAGAGACCGGTGAACTTCACAATATAAAAGACCTGTTACGATCAACTGCCAACGATTACTGGCATTATCATTACCGGCTTGATGAAGCATCTGAATATAAAATAAAGAACACGGGAGAGGAGATGATTCAGAATATCATAATCAATACCCTTGTTCCGGTATTGTTTGCATACGGCCTTTATCATAAAAATGAACAATATTGTAACAAGGCCATTAAATGGATGGAAGAACTGAAAGCAGAATCAAATGCGATCATTAAACGATTTGCGGAATTTAACATCCGTGCCGTTTCCGCCTGTGATTCACAGGCACTCCTGGAATTAAAAACAGCATACTGTGATCACAGGCAGTGTCTGAAATGCAGTATCGGAAATGCCTTATTAAAAACTGGCGATCATAATACCGAACGGGCTTTCTTATAGCCACCCCCTGCAGCTTTTTCCGGTGTCAGGTTACGGGAGCAGGAAGCCAGGATAAAAATAATAATGGCAAATAGCAGGATCCGGAAGATCCATAATTTAATAGTCATAGGTGCGGATTTGGATCTAAATCTAATTACTAAACCTTTCAATTCATAACAAAATGCTTGGTTTTATTACCTGGGAATTTTTCTATGACCAGCTGCCCCAGTCAATATTCACTTCTATTTCAGGGTGCAGACTGAGTTGAACAGGACAGGTACGGCCTGTATTTTTCAATATCTGTTTTGATTTATCATCGGTTTCCCTCAAACTTTCAGGAATATGAAAAAAAATGTTAATGGTGCCTACCCGCCTGGGATCTGATTTCATGATCTTTTCCACTTCAATACGGATGCCATTCAGATCAAAACCCAAGGTTCTGGCTTTAATGCCCATAACCGTTACCATGCAGGTAGCAAGCGAAGTTGCCATAAGGTCGGTAGGTGAAAACCGCTCACCTTTTCCATTGTTATCTACAGGGGCATCCGTCTCAAAATGATCACCGGAACGAAGATGGGTACAAACCGTTCGCAGGTCTCCTGCGTATTCAACTGTTGATGTCATACTTTTTTGCCTAAATTTACGTTGAACAACATATTCTTATTGCGTGAAAAAAATAATTCTATTCCTGTTTGTTGCGGTTGCCGGCCTTGAAGGATCAGCCCAGGATTCCACTTCGAGGATGACCAGATCTGATAAAAAAGCAGAAAAAAGACAAAAGATCAATGCCATTATAAAACAGGAGGAAGAAGGTAATCTTTCTTTCCGTAAACAAAATTCCTTTGGCATCCAGCTCAGGACAAACGGATATGGATTTTTCTATGAACTGGGTAAAAGAAGATCACCAAGATATTCCAACCTTTACCTTTTTGAATTTACTGAGATCAAAGACCGTAAGGAAGATAAGTTAGGAGGTGCTGAAAATTTTTTCAGCAATTCTTATGTATTTGGCAAACAAAATAATTTCTACCAGTTCAAACTTGGGTTTGGACAACAATATATACTTGGTCAGAAAGGAAATAAAAACGGGGTTGCAGTAACTGCAAATGTCACCGCCGGACTTTCCATGGGATTGCTTAAGCCTTATTATCTGCAGGCCATTGATTCCGCAGGCCGTGAAGTAACCATCAGTTATGAACAGGACAGTATTACCTTTCTCGACCGTGGGTCCATAATTGGTGGAGCAGGTTTCACAAAAGGATGGAGTGAACTCAAATTAAAACCCGGACTATTTGTTAAAGCCGCATTGAGATTTGATTTCGGCCGGTACAACGAAAGGATACAGGCGCTTGAAATAGGAATGAGCGTTGAAGGCTTTGCTCAAAAGATCCCCATGCTGGTATACAATGAACCCAGACGGCTTTTCTTCCAAAGTCATATAGCTTTCGTTTTTGGAAGCAGGAAATAGAGAAGCTACCAACAACAAGCTGCGAGCTGTGAGACATCACCACTCTTTAGGTTTTTTCATCAATAATCAGGAAATTTGCAGCATTCTCTTGACTCTTGACTCTTGACTCTTGACTCTTGACTCTTGACTCTTGACTCTTG
>CBIHLW010000477.1:0-2680 GCA_966210755.1 uncultured bacterium | reverse complement strand
CTTCAATATCACTTAACTGCTTTTGCATTCCCGGGTTTTCAACGAGTGCATTTGCATACTTCATCCGCAGGTCAGAACAAAACTCAGAACAACGGATAATTCTTCCCTTTTCTGTCAGGGTCAGCTGATGTTGGTCATCATGTGTTTTTATATTATCCAGGGGTTCTACAACAACTTCTTTTCTTGCCCTTTCGCCCATCTCAGCCCTGGTTAGTGTTGCATTACCTTCATATTTTTTAAGGAAAGGCGGAGCATCGGCACCTACTTTATAGGATCCATTCTTTTCTTTTATGATCCATCCCTTTTGCTCCCAGGAACGATAAGATGAATTTTCAACTTTAGATTTGAAATGGCCACCTACCTGCCTTGCCACGCCGTAGGCCGAAACACTCATCATCGCGGCCTGTTGCAAGGCATCGAAGGTTACCGCCGCTATCATATTATCTTCTTCGTGTTTTGGCAGGCCAAGCTGCTTGATGGCTTCAACGTCTTCCTTCACTTTTGCATTAATGAGGTAAACATTTGATGCAAAATCAACGGCGTCGTAGACCATCAGAAGCTTATCGAGCCGTTGAACTGCAATAACCCTGGCAAGGGTCGTAGCTTTTGCTGCCATGGAAATCCTGGTCAATGCACCAATAGGTAACACCACACCCGCTATAATATTAACGATGTCGAGTGCCGTTTCTGAATCCATTTCAAGGGTGCCTTTTTCCTGGCGGTTCGATATATTCTTGGCAGACATTATTGCACCAACAACCCCAAGTCCTATTCCCAGTAATCCCACAACTGTTGCAGCCGCCGGAGTCAATAACCCTCCGGAAGCAAGAACTCCGGCCACCAGCAATACAAGTCCAAGTGCAGCGATAGCATATTGCAGATATTCCCATGTAGTTGTAACCGACTTTACATTTCCGGAATATGAGGTGCCGGGCAACCTGTAAATAATGACTCCGTTCCCATATTTATTATCTTCTCCAAATTCAATGAATGCATTATGAACTGCATCTTTTTCACTCGACTTTTCATCACCCACATAAACCATATCATCCTTATCTGCAGCTTTGAATGTTACATCTACAAGTTTGATCTTGTATTTACCCTTTTCCGGATCAGAATCTTTGTGATAACCAGCAACGAGTATTAATGGAACCAGATTACCATCATCAGATTTTACAAGTCCCGCTACTACCCTGAACTGAGGTGAACCCTTCCTGAATAATCCATATGCCCAGCCGGTTCTTTCTTCCAATCCCCGGAGTTCTTTAAGCTGCTCATTCAGGTTTTTAATATATTCATTTACAGCTCCAAGATCTCCATATTTAGGACCAGGGTAAATCTGCCTGATCATTACATAGACATTGTACAATAATTCATCATAGTTCCTTAACCTTACAACAAATGGATCAACATCCTTCTTTCCAAAATAAGACAGGCCCTGTTTTTTATCATCTTCAATAAACTTTTTAAGTTTGCCGGTGGTTTTTAATAATTTCTCAGTGTCTTCAATATCCTTGCCTGTCATACTCAACAGGTCCTGTTTCTCACGGTTTTCAAGCCTTTCAATTTCCTTCTGGAGCGCTTCTTTTTCTTTTGGTTCGGCACTTGCTGCCTGTCTTTTTAATTCTTCAATTGCATCAATATCTGCATAGGCAGAAGAAAAAGCCAGGTCTGCAGCATTAAAAACTTTGAATGGATATCCTGCCGAACTGGGATGTTGAACTCTCTTCTGATCCTTTTTATATATTGGTGCAGCGTGGCCTGCAATCATGAAATCACCTACTCCCAGGTTTTTCATTGAAATCTTTTGATCCCTGTCTCTGTCAGCCTTTATGGTTGCAACAGGGGTTCCAAGGTGATCAGGCGAATTCTTCACAAATTCACTTGTGGCCTCTACCATCTGATCCGGAACCAATTCATCTTTCTCTTTTATTTTCATCAAAGGTTCGGGCAATGGGTAAATGGACCAGGAATAATACGTATCCATTTGCATTTCCACTGTTACGCCATGCACCAGGTTGGAACCATGTACTTTTGGAAAATCAATGACCATCCGGAAGAAATTAGTGGCAGATGTAACAGTAGTGTTATCGGGGTTTAGATCCGGAGCCACTATCAGTGATGGGAAAGGAGGTAAAATCACCACATCCTTCTCTTCTATTATATTGGCATTTGCAAATTGCTGCAATAGGCTTACGCGTGCTGTAAGCTGTGTTTCAGCATCAATGAACAGGTCTGCTTTCGGTCTTGCAAAATTCAGAAACTGCAATGCAGTTGACATGCTTTTAAACGCATACGGCAGTTTGGAAATATTCTTTTTATCCGGAAGGTTCCAAATAGCATTGTAAGCCAGTTGGGTCACCGGGTTAATGGCAAGTGAATTATCTTTCCTGATACTTTCCATGAAAATAACATCAGCTTCAATGATGTTATATATCTGTACTATTTTCTGTTTTCCTTTCTTTTCAACTTCAGGATCCTTACCCGATACTAATTCTTCATACAGTGTACTGTACTCCTCAAGCAGGCCTCTAAATGAATCCATGTGGCGATTGAAAAAAGTGAGGTTATACCAGGGTGGCATTTTTAGGCCCTCTTCCTTCGCCATCTTAAAAATATCTGCAGAAAGATGAACATTATAATATGCCAGCCGGTATTGTTTCTTTTCCTCGTCTGTTAA
>CBIHLW010000476.1:0-2685 GCA_966210755.1 uncultured bacterium | reverse complement strand
CAACTTCAATACAATCCCTGATCAGGCAAAGCCAATATTTTGTTTCACTGGCTGATTTGAGTGCGATTTGCAGGAATTGATAAAATCCTTTTTACTACTTCCTGATCCACCCCCTGCTACATTTGCACCTATTGAAGTGCCACTTCTTACTAATTGATCAAGATCGAAAAATGAATACTCTCATACTTACAGGAGGCCATGAAACATATTAATTAACTAGAAAAAAGAAAGCACCGATGTCCTATCCTATAAGGTTTTTCCGGATCATCAACCGCTTGTCTTTTTCATTTTCCATTTTTTATTTTCCATTTTTGAATTTTGAATTAACCCACCGCCACTCCCAGCGGATCCGCATAATTCCCCAATCCAAAATTTCTCTTCTGTGCTTCGTCCGGATTTAATACATGCCATTCAAATTCATCACGGAAATGCCGGATGGCTGCTGCTACAGGCCATGCAGCCGCATCTCCTAACGGACAAATGGTATTGCCTTCGATCTTGCTTTGTATATCCCACAATAAATCAATATCACTCATTTTGCCTTTGCCATATTCAATATTGTGAAGGATCTTTTCCATCCATCCTGTTCCTTCCCTGCAGGGTGAACACTGGCCGCAACTTTCATGTCTATAAAAAGTGGCCAGCGTTAAGGTGTGACGCACCACGCACTGGTCTTCATCCAGAACAATAAATCCACCCGACCCCATCATGGTTCCTGTTTGAAAGCCGCCGTCAGCAAGGCTTTCATAGGTCATCATCCTTTGCTCACCTTTTGCTGTTTTCAATAAAAGGCTGGCAGGAACAATTGGCACTGAAGAGCCGCCGGGGATGCAGGCCTTTAGCCTTTTTCCATTGGCAATGCCACCGCAGTATTCTTCACTATACAAAAACTCTTCAACGGAAATGGTCATATCAATTTCATACACCCCTGGCCTGTTGATATTACCACAGGCTGAGATCAGTTTGGTGCCCGTTGATTTACCAATTCCAATCTTCGCATATTCCTCTCCGCCAATATTGATAATAGGAACTATAGCGGCAAGGGTTTCAACATTATTTACCACTGTAGGGCAATCATACAATCCCTTTACGGCCGGGAATGGAGG
This sequence comes from uncultured bacterium, assembly GCA_966210755.1. Lineage (GTDB taxonomy): Bacteria > Bacteroidota > Bacteroidia > Chitinophagales > Chitinophagaceae > Flavisolibacter. The sequence goes on along the minus strand of CBIHLW010000476.1, from coordinate 1,579 downwards.
TTTGATCCTTGGGTTGCCGCGTTTACCTTCGAGCGATTCCAATAAGGCAGTTTCTTCCCCGCAGATGTAGGCCCCTGCACCGCGATGCACGTATATTTCAAGATCAAAGCCACTGCCTAATATATTTTTTCCAAGCCAGCCTGCATTTTTTGCTTCAGTGATCGCCTGCTCAAGAATATCGGGGATCCAGGCATATTCGCCACGTATGTAGATATAACAGGTATTGGCGCCAAGAGCATAAGATGAAATGATCAGTCCTTCAACAAACAAATGAGGAAGGAACTCCATCAGATAACGGTCTTTGAACGTACCGGGCTCAGATTCGTCGGCGTTGCACACCAGGTAACGGGGAACACCTTCCGGCTTTGCCAGAAAACTCCATTTCATACCTGTTGGAAAACCAGCGCCACCTCTTCCGCGCAATCCACTTTTCTTTACTTCTTCTATCACATCTGCCGGCGGCATTTTAAATGCTTTTTCCATAGCGGCATAACCGCCATTTTTCCGGTAAGTATCATAGTACCGGATGCCTTCTATGTGTGCTTTATCTAATAATAATTTTCTTCCCATATTCCCTTGTCTTACGCTTTTGCGTTTGACTTAAGTGCTGTTTTTTTGCTTTTCAGTGAAAAATACCGGCACCTGTTTTTTATTAAGAACCTTATTTTTATTTAATATCAAATAGTGGCGCGGACGCCATTTATTTATCACAGTTGAACATCCAGTTGATCCCAAACTGGTCCGTTAACATCCCAAACCTTGCCCCCCAGAATGTATCCTGTAAAGGCATGGTGACATTCCCACCATCGCTCAGTTTCGCAAAAACATTTTCGAGCTTTCCCTTATCAGGAAAGTTAATGCTCAGGTGAACCAGGCCGGCGGTTGTGGCCTGTGGACCACCTGTACCACTATCAGAAGCCATGAACAACAGGTTACCGTCTGCATAAAAATGTGAATGCATGACCTTTTGTTTATCATCCGTCATATTTTCAACAGGCGATCCTTCAAATCTCATCAGGTCCTTTATTTCACCACCCAAAGCCTTTTCATAAAATTTCAGGGCTTCCTCGCAGTTGCCGTTGAAAATGATGTAAGGAGTTAGTTGCATATTTTTGGTTTTTAATTTTCCTGCCGGCCACCAGCAAAAGGCTAATGGCTGTTAGTTAATCTTTACTGCCTGTCTTGCCATCAGCTTCCAGTCCTTTTTTTCCTTTGCCCATACCAGCATGATATGAAGTTTCAGAGAACTGACCTTTCCTTCCTTTGTTCTTTCATCTGCCGACATGGAATAACGGGTTACAGCTGTTTTATCATTCAGCCAAACACTGGTTGCTCCGGATGTCAGTTGTTCATAAACCGATCTGTTGTTGACAATTCCATTGAGCGCTTCCTGTTTGTTTTCGATTTTGCCGCCCGAGTGGCCATATGAAAGCTTTTCCGAAAAAAGTTTATCAAGGGCCATGCTGTCCTTTGACACAAAAACAGCCTGGTGCAATGATCTTGTATTGGCCATCAGCCTTATCTCATCATTTTTCTGGCTGAAGGCCGTTACAGAAAAAAATAGAAATAATATGTATAA
>CBIHLW010000475.1:0-2686 GCA_966210755.1 uncultured bacterium | reverse complement strand
CATTAGGAGGAAGTACTGGAAGTCGTTCCAACACCCAGCCAATGATCTGCGTGCCAGGGTGAGACAATTTGTTATTTATAATTTCAGAGTTCACTTCAAAAGGTCCAAAATCTGATGCGTTTTTTGCATTATCTATATCAACCTGTGACCATGATGCTTCGATATTAAGATTGCGGACTGCAAGAAAGGCAACAGGCATTGAAGTGAGGCCTCCGGATTTACCTGGTTGAGACAATTCACCTTTTGCAATCCGGGGCAGATACCAGTTTTTGTTATAAAAAAATGTTGACAATAGCCATGGCCGGTCTATGCTGACAAGGCAGTATTCAAAATCTATTTTTACTTCTTTTGTTTCTGATGGTGCCATTGGTGCGTTCTCTTTGATAAAATGACTCACTTCGTAGCGCTGTGAAAGATTTAGACCTTTGATCAGGTTTATAAATTTTGAATGTGCTTTAAATGTTCTTACCGGTTCAGCAACTTCGGCGGTTGTGCCTGCAACCGACCGGTGAAAGCCGGTTACTGATGCTCTTCGTGTGCTTACTCTTGGTCTCGCTCTTCTGGAAATACCGATACCTGCTTCTGAAAGAGCAGCCGCAGATAACAAAAAAGGACTTTCTTTTTTACGCATCATGATCCTTTCGTGAAGCTGTATCGGTTTAATGGTTTCTGAAGGGGTTCGTGCCAGAAACTGCGACAAAACAGCATCATCCAGTTTGAGTCTCCATATCATTTTCGAAGGAGGCAGTATTTCTGTTTTTTCACTTACTTGAAAACTGTGTTTTGTCCATCCATCTGTATTAGCCGGGTCGAACCAGTTTTCAGGAGTAGTAGCACTTGCTCTGAAACCATCTTCACTGCTGCCCGCTTCAGTATGTACTTCCCATTTTTTATAGGCATCTGATCTTGCAGAGATAAAATTATTGGTGATGTGTTCTGCATCAGGTTCTGTGTCCTCTACTGCTGGTAAAGAACTCTTGAGGATATTTATGTAGAACTGGTCGATCTTGTTGCCTGAACGTACTATATTAATATTATCAGGCTCTTCGATCAGAATACTATTTACAATCTCAGAAATGGCCTCTTTCTTTTTACTCACATCATTAATGAATGCTTCATTTATGAAATCTTCATCAGTTATTGACGAACCAATTTTGTCGAAACGGAAAAACACATCAGATTCTGTCTGGTATTTCTGAAGAAAATATTCATTCAGTGGTTGAAATACCGAGTGGATAGTAATACCCATATTGAAAAAATATAAAGGTTGAAAATAGAGGCACACGGTAGTGTGCCTCATGTTGAATTAAGCAGGAACTGCACCGCCTTCCACAAGTGGACGTTCTTCCACTTTTGGTGCATCATTTTTCGGGCACAGTGTAACCAATTCACTGATCCATCCAATGATCTGCGTACCTCTTATGCGCAAACCTTCATCCGTTTTTTCAGTTTCCATTGAAGTATTGCTTTTGCTGTTTGCATATTTGCCACTTAACTTGAATGGTCCATAACCAACTGAACCTCCCGCGCTGACATCTTTTTTAACTGCATCATAATGTTCATGGAAATCTTTTGCTTTGATCTCAAGGTCCCTGATCACGATGATCTGTTTTGGAATAATTGGCAACCACGCACTGGCATCTGAATCCTGCGGATACACCTGGTCCATCTTGCCAGATGAAATACTTCCCTTGGGATGATTACCTACAAGGAACCAGTTTCCCATATCAAAAAGGATGGAATCCAGCCAGGGACGGTTCACCGTAACAATTGCATATTTGAATTTGATTTCAAGTCCGTCTACTTTTTTGTCGTTATGTTCTTCTTTTTTTTCATAACCTACATTGGCTTTGGCACTCCAGAATCCAAATGACACACCACCGCTTGCACTAAATGATGTAGTTTCTGTTTCTGTTGTTACAGTTTCCTTGTTGTATGAGTATTCATATTCTGTCCAGCCGTCATTTTCCACTTCAGTTTCAGCCCAATTGGAAGGGAAAAGTTCAACATACTGGCTGGTAACGGGAATCACACCCTGGGTTGCGATACGATAGGCTTCAAATTTCTTTTTCGCAACAGCCAGCATGTGAGCTGCCGCATCTGTGCCCATTGCTGCAAGGTTGTCCTTGGCTTCTTCAATGAATTGCTTATACCCAACCGACATCCATTCATCCCATGCATTGTCAACATCGGCAATGTATGTTTTTCCGGTTACACCCCAGAGTTGCGCGGTTTGTTTGTTGCTCATTGCAACCATAAATTGCGTGGTGTAATCCCTTACTGCTTTCTGATACTTTTTTGAATATTCCTGGTAGGCTTTATATTCTTTGGTATCCACTTCAATATCGCTTCCATCTTCATCCTTGATAGATTTTTTCAGGCGAGGATAATATTTATCCCTTATTTTTTTCTGAAACGCTTCCTGATCAGCAGGCAGGGGCAGTACATTGGCGCCATTAATAATTACTTCCCAGCTCTGGCTTATAGTGCTGCTATTGGGCACCGCCTGGTAAACTTCATTCAGCTGAATCTTTCTGTCAACCAGGGTGCATGTATTGGCAAGACTTTCATAACGTTTACCAATTTCTGAAGTGTCATCGGAACCCGGCTCAGGAGGAGGCTGAACTGTTGTTGGTGAAGTCATGTTGGGCTTCCAGGGTTTTTTGAAGTCATCCGGGTTTACAGG